>NZ_AGVX02000121.1 GCF_000239155.1 Actinoalloteichus spitiensis RMV-1378 | reverse complement strand
CGTGGCGGCGCCGGGGAGGGCGGGGGCCCCGGCGGCCGTGTGGTGCTGTGTCATGACCACAGCCAACCCCGAGCCGGTGAGACGATCCATCGTCGAGCGGCTCGAACACCTCATCGAGCGTCTAGGCTTCGGGTCGTGGACGCGTTGACCGGGTTGTTGCACGGCGCTCGCGCGCGGGGCGCGTTCCTGGTGCGGTCGGTGTTGGACCCGCCGTGGTCGCTGCTGGTGCGGGACCGGGCTCCGCTGACGGTGTTGACGCCGGTGCGGGGCGAGGCGTGGGTGGTTCCGGAGGCCGGGGAGGCCGCCCTGCTGCGGCCGGGGGACGTGGCCCTGGTGCGGGGCCCCGAACCGTACCGGGTGGCCAGTGCGCCGGAGTTGCCGCCGACGGTCGTCATCCACCCCGGGGACCGGTCGACCACGGTCGCTGGGGAGGAGTTGTGCGAACGGTTGGGCCTGGGGGTCCGGTCCTGGGGTGGGGGTTCGGCGGAGGGGGCCGTCCTGGTGACGGGCACCTACCACGCGGACGCGGCCGTGAGCCGCCGGTTGCTGGCGGCGCTCCCCGCCGTGGCCGTCGTCCCGGCGGAGGTGGGTGAGGGGTCGCTGGTCTCGCTGTTGGGTCGGGAGGTCACGCGGGACGAGCCGGGCCAGGAGGTGTTCCTGGACCGGTTGCTGGACCTGGTGGTGGTGTCCTCGGTCCGGGCCTGGTTCACCCAGCCCGGCTCGGCGGCCCCCGGGTGGTACTCGGCGGCCGGGGACCCGGTGGTCGGCCCGGCGCTGCGGCTGCTGCACGACCGGGCGTACGAGAACTGGACGGTGGCCACGTTGGCGGCCGAGGTGGGGGTGTCGCGGGCGACGCTGGCGCGGCGGTTCACCGAGCTGGTGGGGGAACCACCGATGTCCTACCTGACCGACTGGCGGCTGAGCCTGGCCGCTGACCTGCTGCGCGGGTCGACGGCGACGCTGGAGGCGGTGGCGCGGCGGGTCGGCTACGGCAGTGCCTTCGCGTTGAGCACGGCGTTCCGCCGGGAACGCGGCGTGAGCCCTCGGGAGTACCGGCGGGCCGGCGGAC
>NZ_AGVX02000122.1 GCF_000239155.1 Actinoalloteichus spitiensis RMV-1378 | reverse complement strand
CGCCCCGGCTGCGGCTTGACAACCACATAGGGACACCCCCCGTGCGCGCCAGGAGGCCGGTGCCCGGTTCCGGTCCGTGACCCGCGGGTGATCGTGTCCGGCTGGGCCGCTTCCCAACAGACCTCCGCGCTCTCCCCGGACTACCTTCGCCCGGGGCCCGACCGGTGGGCGCCTCGGCTGCCGCGACCACCCGCAAACGCCGCCGGCACCGGTCCACCACGGCGGTTTCCCACCGCACTCCCCTCCTTTCCCGCCACTTCTCCACAAATTCGCCATCCGGGGTGCGAACGTGACCAGAAGCGGTTCGGCGAGGGATGGCACGACCAGGGAATTGACACGGATAGCGACGTTCCGATCACTGGAAGCCGACACTCGAGCAATTTCGGGAGCCGAACCCCGGCACTCGCTCGCGGCGACGTATCCCATGGTGACCACGGCATTTTAAGCCACACTCAACAGGGTTGCCGGCCGCACCACCCCTGGCAATACTGTCCACCAACAGAAACGGGTTGACCGTCTCGGATTCTCCTGCCGCCCAAGCCTGGGCAGGCACGCGTTCCGCATTGAGCAGTGATCACTCGCGCCGCCTCGAAATTGCGCGTTGGCGGATGACGACCTCAGGAACACGGATTCCGACAACGAAAGGACAAGCAGATGCTCAGGAGCGTCGTGATCGTGGGCGGAGGAACGGCCGGCTGGATGTCGGCGTCCTACCTGAAGGCCGCCTTCGCCGACCGCATCGACGTGACCGTCGTCGAATCCCCCCGTGTCAGCACGATCGGGGTGGGCGAGGCGACCTTCAGCACCGTTCAGCAGTTCTTCGACTACCTGGGTCTCCGGGAGACGGACTGGATGCCCCGGTGCAACGCGACGTACAAGCTGGGCATCCGCTTCGAGAACTGGCGGGAGAAGGGCCACCACTTCTACCACCCGTTCGAACGGCTGCGGGTGGTGGACGGCTTCCCCCTCAGCGACTGGTGGCTCCACGAGCCGGTCTCGGATCGCTTCGACAAGGACGTCTTCCTCGTCTCCTCCCTCGCGGACGCCAAGAAGTCCCCCCGGTTCCTGGACCACCGCCTGTTCGAGCCGGAGTTGGACCTGGAGTCCGGCGGGCGGATGTACCGCACCACGTTGTCCGAGCAGAGCACCCAGTTCCCGTACGCGTACCACTTCGACGCGGCGCTGCTCGCGGACTACCTGACCGAGTACGGCACGGACCGGGGAGTCCGCCACGTCGTGGACCACGTCGAGGACGTGGTGCTCGACGAGCGGGGCTGGATAAGCCACGTCCGGACCAAGGAGCGGGGTGACGTGCACGGTGACCTGTTCATCGACTGCACCGGCTTCCGGAGCCTGCTGCTCGGCAAGGCCATGGGCGAGCCGTTCGAGTCGTACCAGGACACCCTGCCCAACGACAGCGCGGTGGCGTTGAGGGTTCCGGTGGACGTGGCGACGAAGGGGCTGCGGCCCTGCACCACCGCCAGCGCGATGGACGCCGGGTGGATCTGGACGATCCCGCTGTTCGACCGGATCGGCACCGGGTACGTGTACGCGAGCGACTACTGCTCGCCGGAGGAGGCCGAGCGCAACCTGCGGGAGTTCGTCGGGCCGGAGGCCGAGGGCTTGGAGGCGAACCACATCCGGATGCGGATCGGCCGCAGCCGCAACTCGTGGGTCAACAACTGCGTCGCGGTCGGGCTCTCCAGCGGTTTCGTCGAGCCGTTGGAGTCGACGGGCATCTTCTTCATCCAGAACAACATCGAGAACCTGGTCAAGCACTTCCCTGACCAGAACTGGTCCCCCCAACTGCGGACCTCGTTCAACCGCGCCGTGAACCACGCGATGGACGGCGTGCGGGAGTTCCTGGTGCTCCACTACCGCGCGGCGGCGCGCGCCGACAACGAGTACTGGCGGGACGCCAAGACCCGCGTCATCCCGGACGGGCTGGGGGAACGGCTCGAGCAGTGGCGGACCAAGCTGCCCGACGCGGAGAACATCTACCCGCACTACCACGGCTTCGAGGCCTACTCCTACGTCTCCATGTTGATGGGGCTCGGGGGCATCCCCCTGAGCGCGCCCCCCGCGCTGGCGCACATGGATGACACCGCGGCACGCAAGGAGATGCGGCTCATCCAGCACCAGGCCAAGGATCTGGTGGAGCGGCTGCCCAGCCAGTACGAGTACTTCGCCCAGATCCACTGACCCGTGCCGCCGACAGATGGCGCCGCCAGCCGAGCCGAGAGGGAGCCCAGTGTGACTGACGCGCCGCCGCTGCCGATGTCCTCGTCCGGCCTGCCCGGCCTGCCCGGGCGGCAGGGGGTGGACAGGGATGCGTTCCGGACCCTGATGTCCGGGTTCCCCTCCGGGGTCGCCGTGGTCACCTCCGGCTCCGAGGGATCCCCGGCGGGGATGACCTGCTCGTCCGTGTGCAGCGTCTCCCTCGACCCTCCGGTGCTCCTGGTCTGCCTCCGGGCCGCGAGCCCGACCCTGGCGACCGTGGTCGAACGGGGGTCCTTCGCGGTGAACTTCCTGTCGGCGAGGGCGCGGCCGGTTGCCGAGCTCTTCGCGTCAGGGGACCCGGACCGCTTCAGCCGGGTCCGCTGGGCGGTGGGGGTCGGTTCCGGCGGCCCCCACCTCGTGGGGGACGCGGACTCGGTGGCGGACTGCTCGGTGCACAGCACCCACCAGGTGGGCGACCACGTCGTCGTGCTGGGTGACGTGCTGGCGGTGCACTGCGAACCGGAGCGCCGGCCACTGCTCTACGGTCTGCGCCGGTACGAGGCCTGGCCGGTGCTCGCCGGGCCCACCTGAGCGCCGTGCCTCGGTGCCCCGACGCCGCGGTGCCGGCCAGCGCGGGCTGGTGCGGGGTGGTCGGTGCGGCCGTGACCCCGTGCCCGCCGCTCACGTTCCCGTTCCACGGAGACTGGAGATCTACCGATGGCGGTCTGGGACCTGCTCGTTCGGTTGTCGCACGTGTCGGCCGCGCTGGCGGCGGTCCTGCTGTTGGCCGCTCTCGGTCGCCGGTTGGCCGCGCTGCTCCACCAACCCAGCGTCATCGGTGAGATCACCGCTGGTCTGCTGGTCGTTCCCGTGATCGGCGCCGTAGCGGGACAGGGGGCCGTCGACCTCGTGCTACCGGGTCCGGTGGCGGAGGTGCTGCACCTGGTCGGAACGGTTGGACTGGTGCTGTTCCTGGTCAGCATCGTCCACGAACTGGGCAGGAAGGAAGGGGGACTGCGGGCCGGCTCGGTGGGGTGGGCCACCGCGGGCTCGCTTGTCCCCGCGTTGGTGACCGGTTCGCTGCTGGTTTGGTGGGTGTCGTCCACCGGTGACGCCGACCTCCGGGGTGACGCTCCCCTGTCGGCGTTCCTGCTGTTCGTGGCGACTGCCATGGCGGTGACCGCCGTGCCGGTACTGGCCAGGATCCTGGTCGACCGGCGGATGAACGGCACCCTGGTCGGTGACCTCGCCCTGTCGGCGTCCGTGGTCACCGACGTGGTGGCGTGGGTGCTCCTCGCTGTCGCCGTCGGACTGACCGCGGGCGGGGTGAGTGGCGCACTGGTGTCGACGCTGATCATGGCCGTCGGCATCCCCACTGCCCTGGGGTGCCGGGCGCTGTTGAGGTCCGGGCGGGCGTCGGCGTGGGCGGCACGGTTCACCACGTGGTCCTCGGTCCTCCTCGCCCTGGTGGCGCTGGGGACGGCGATGCTGTTGGAGCATTGGGGGCTCACCGCGGTGGTCGGTGCCTTCCTCGTCGGTGTCGCGGTCCCCCACGGCGGCGGGTGGAACCGGGTCGTTGGTCGGCTGGCCGCGGCCGGCAGGACCGTTGTCCCGGTGTTCTTCGTCGTCGCTGGTCTGGACCTCTTCACCGGTCCGGGGAGCGGCTTCCCCGTGGGTACCACCGTGCTCGCGGTCGGGCTGGCGCTGCTGGGCAAGATCGGCGGCGGGTACCTCGGGGCGCGGTTGGCTCGCCTCCCCGCTGCTGATGCGCTCACCTTCGGGGTCCTGATGAACACGCGGGGACTGACCGAGATCGTGGTGCTCCAGGCTGGTTACGCGGCCGGCATCCTGTCGCCTGGCCTGTTCCTGGTGCTGGTGGTCATGGCGGTGGTGACGACCGCGATGACCGGGCCGCTGTTGTCACTCCTGGTCCGGTCCCGGCGCCATTCCCACGCGCCGGGCGGGGTCTAGCACCGCGCGGGCGTCTGATCCGCCGGTGGGCACGGAAACGCCGCCGCGTGTCCGTTCACGCGGGCCATCTCGGCGGGCCGGCGTCGAGGCGCGCGGTACCGGTCGTGCCGTCCGCACCGTTCTCCGGGTCGGGGCGTGCACCTTCCGCCCCGGTCCCGGCCGCGCCTCGGGCGCACCGGTGCGCGTCACCGCCCCGATCGTGCCCACCCGCCGTGCGGTACGGCCGAGCTCACCGTGGGGTGTCCGGCCTGGCCTGTCCGAAGGACCGCTGCACGGTGGAACAACGCTCGATCACCTCGGCCTGGCTCAGTCCCAGGACCTCCGCCTCGGCGAGCAGGGTCCGCAGTCGCCGTTGCCACTCCTCCACGAACTGGGGATCCGCGGGGCCGGAGCGGCTGTCCCGCCGGACGACCGCCCCGCTCTTGCGGTTGACCCTGATGACACCTTCTCGTCGGAGCAGGTCATACGCCTTGTTGACCGTGTGGAAATTGATCGCGAGGTCGCTCGCGAGCTGTCGCGTGGAGGGCAGGGCCGCCCCCTCACCCAGGTGGCCATCGGCGACGGCCTCCACCAGTCGGTCCCGAATCTGCTGGTAGATCGGGACTTCGCTGTCAAGGTCGATACTCAGGTGCACAGCATCACTCTAGCTGGTATACATCTCATAGAACAAAAAGTCAGCTGGGGGTGGAGAGCATGACAAGGCCGGGCGATCGACGCGGGAACAGGCGCCACCGTCGGCGCCGAGGTGACTTGTCCGCACTGGACATCGGAACCCGCACCAGCACGGCACAGCACGGCACCGGCACCGCGCGGGCCAGCACCCGTCAGCACCGGCGGGAGGGACTTGGACGCGGCCCACACGGCCTACCCCTCTCACCTGGGACGACCGGAACGCGAACCCTCCACCGACCACCGACGACGCGCCCACGCACGAAGGGTAGCCGAGGCGGGTGCCAGGACAGGACAACAAGAGCACCTGCCGACCGTCACGCGATCAGCTGAACCCCTCCCCCAACCCGGCGGCGGGCCGGAACGCTGACCCCGCCGCACCCCACGCCGAACAAGGCGTCGTCACGGCGCCACACCCAGGAAAGGAGACGAGCATGGCTTCCGTGACCGTCTCGGACGACGAGATCGTCGTCAGGTTCAACGCCACCGAGATCCCACTGGTGGCCCGACAGAAGGTGACGATCCCGCTCTCCGCCGTCAAGGAGGTCGCGGTCCTCGAGAAGTCCCTGGCCACGCAGGGGGCGCGCCGCGCGGGGATGTTCGTGACCGGGGTGATGAAGGTCGGCCTGTGGGGAACCGGGACCGGGGTCCAGCAACTCGTCTCGGTCCGCAGGGGCACCCCGGCGCTGCGGATCATCCTGGACAAGTACGACGCCGGCCTGAAGATCGACGAGGTGATGGTCAGCATCTCCGACGCCGCCTCGGTCGCCGACGACATCGAACGTCGACGGGGGGCGACCCGATGACCAGGCACGACGAATTCCGGATCCAGGTCGACAAGCTGACCAAACGCTTCGGCTCCGTCACGGCGGTCAACGACCTGAGCTTCACGGTCGAACCGGGTGTGGTCACCGGCTTCCTCGGCCCGAACGGGGCCGGGAAGACGACCACCATGAGGATGATCCTCGGCCTGGTCACGCCGACCTCGGGCACCGCGACCATCGGTGGCCGCCCCTACGCGGACCTGCCGCACCCTTCCCGCACCGTTGGCGCGGTCCTCGACTCGTCCAGCTTCCACCCGGGCCACGTCGCCCGCGACCACCTCGCCGTGTACTGCCGCATGGGTGGCTACCCGCTCAGCCGGGTCGACGAGGTCATCCACCAACTGGGCATCAGCGAGTTCGCCGGCAGGAAGACGCGGGGCTTCTCCACGGGCATGCGGCAGCGGTTGAACCTGGCCACGGCGCTCCTCGGGGACGCGCGAGTGCTGCTGCTGGACGAGCCCAGCAACGGGCTCGACCCGGAGGGCATCGCCTGGTTGCGCTCCTTCCTGAAGGGCCTCGCCGACCAGGGGCGCACCGTCCTGGTGTCGAGCCACGTGCTCAGCGAGGTCGAACAGGTCGTGGAGGACGTCGTCGTGGTGCGCCGGGGGGAACTGGTGGCCTCCGGAACCATGGCCGAACTGTCCTCGGCCGCGGTGGCGGCCGTCGTCGTCCGCTCACCGGACGACGAACGCCTTGCCGAGGCGTTGCGCGCGGAATCCGTCCAGGGGACGCGCGCCACCTCGGTCGAGCGGCTCGAAGCCGGTGCGCTCCGGGTCGAGGGACTCACCACCGCCCAGATCGCGGACCTCGCCGCGGAACACCGGCTCCGGGTGCACGAGTTGACACCAGAACGATCCACCCTCGAACAGGTCTTCCTGCGACTGACCTCGGACCCCAGGGAGAGTGTCCGGTGAACCGGCTGATCATCGCGGAAACCACGCGTCTGCTGTCCTCGCGGCTCTGGCTCGGAGCACTCATCGGCGCCCTCGTCTGCGGCGGCGTCATGATCGGCGGGTTGACCCTGTTGGGGCCGGAGAACTTCGATCCCCCGATGCCGGGGCTGGACACCGAGGAGGGGGTCCGCAGCCTCCTCGGCATGTTGTCCTTCACCGTGTTCGTACCGGCAGCGCTCGGCACGCTCGCCGTGACCTCCGAGTACCGGCACCGCACCATCTCCTTCACCTTCCTGTTCGAACCCCGTCGGTGGCGGGTCCTGGTGGCGAAGCTGATCACCTTCGCGGTCGCCGGGCTCTGCTACGGCGCGATCGTGGCGGGCACGGCCGGTGCGGCGCTGTACGGCGGGGCGGCGGCACGGGACATCACCCTCGGGCTCCCGGGTGCGACGGTGGCGGAGCTGCTGGTTCGCCTGGCGTTGGCGATGGCCGCGTTCATGGTCATCGGAGTCGGGTTCGGCGCGCTCATCCGCAACCAGATCGCGGCGTTGGCCGCCGTGGTCGGCTACCTCTACATGGTGGAGCTGGTGCTGCTGGCGGTACCCGGCATCAACGCCGTCTACCCCTACCTCCCGGGTGGGGCGACGGCGTCGCTGACCGGGTTCACCTACCTCGCCGACGCCATCGCCGAGCAGACCAGCGGCTCGTCCAGCACCCTGCTGTCCGCGCCACTGGGTGCGCTCGTGCTCGCCGGGTACGCGGTCGTCGCGGCCGCCCTCGCGGTCGCGGTGCCGCTGCGGCGGGACGTCACGTAACGGGCTGACCGGCAGGCTTCAGGAAGTCCAGGTCCGCCACGGTCAGCTTGGTCAGGTCGGAGGTCGAGGCGTCCGACGTGACCGCCAACCGGGAAGCCTGCCGGTCCACCATGTGCTCGAAGGTCTTGCGTGCGGTACGGCCGTTGCCGAAGGTGGCGTCCTTGGGCAGCACCTCGAAGTAGTCGCGGAGCATCACCGCCGCGTCGTGGTCGAGCTGGTAGTCGTGCCGTTCGCACTGCTGGCGGATGATCGTGACCATCTCGTCGGCGTTGTAGTTCTCGAACTCGATGGTGCGGGTGAACCGGGACTCCAACCCGGGGTTGGAGGCGAGGAACTCCCGCATCTCCTTCGAGTAGCCGGCGACGATGACGACGACCTCGCTGCGGTGGTCCTCCATCAGCTTCACGATGGTGTCGATGGCCTCGCGGCCGAAGTCCGGGCCGGTTCCGCCGCTCTGCGCGCTGAGCGTGTAGGCCTCGTCGATGAAGAGGACACCGCCCAGCGCCTTGGTGAACGCCTCGGTCGTCTTGATCGCCGTGCCACCGATGATCTGTGCGACCAGGTCGGCCCTGGCGACCTCGACGAGATGGCCCGAGGTGAGCACCCCGAGTTCGGCGAGGATCGCGCCGTAGAGCCGGCCCACCGTGGTCTTGCCGGTTCCCGGGGCCCCGGCGAAGACGAGGTGCCGGCTCATCGGGGGAACCGAGAGTCCCGCCTCCTGCCGGCGTTTCGCCATCCGGTTCAGGTTGACCAGGCCGGTCACGTCCCGCTTGACGCCCTCCAACCCGACCAGGCCGTGGAGTTCGGCGAGCGGGGCGCTCAGGCTGTCGTCCCCGTTCCCGTTGCCCGCCTGGGCACGGGCCGGCTGGCTGGCGGCCCCGGGCGCCGGAGCGGTCGCGCCGCCCTCCCCCGCCGTCAGGTAGGCGTCGGGGAACCCGTTGCGCTCGCTGGTCAGGGCGGTCACCGTGAGCTGCGCGTCGGCCAGCAAGCGGCGGAGCCCGGCGCCGGTGTTGCCCCGGGTGACGCAGTCCCGGACCGTGACGGGTTCGGCGGTCTGGACGTGGACGCCGTCGCTGCCGTTGTCGGCGAACTCGCAACCGGCCAGTTCCGCGCTGCCCTCGGCGGTGACCTGCACGCCGTGGCCGCCGCTGCCCCGGCTGCGGGAGCCGCTCATCACCACCCGTCCGCCCTTGCCGACGAACACGCCGTCGCCGCCGGACCCGTAGACGTCGCAGCCCGTGAACGCGGCGGTGCCGCCCTTGGTGACGGCCAGCCCGGAGGTCCTGGCGCCCTGCACGCTCCCGCCGTCGACGCCCACCTTCGCGTTCTCCGCGACGAGGACGGCCGCGGCGCCGCAGCGTTCGACCTCCATGCGGGTGAGCTCGGCGGTGGCGCCCTCGACCACCTCGACGGCGTTGCCGCCGGAGTCCCGCACCCTCAGCCGGGTCAGGCTCGCCGTGGTGCCCTCGGCGTGCACGGTGACCCCGGCGCCCGCCGGGGTGGACACCACGAGTTCCTCGGCGTCCAGGGTGGAGCCGTCCGTGAGCAGCACCCCGGCGCCGCCCACGTCGGTGACGACGCAGCCCCGCACCGTCAGGGTTGACTGCCCGGTGGCGCGGAGGCCGTGCTCGCGGGCGTGGGACACCCGGAACTGGTTGAGGGTGGCGGTGGTGCGCTGGGAGACGAGCAGACCTTCGGCGGCGCGCTCGGCCTGGCAGTCCTCCACGCTGACGGAGCCGGTGGTCGCCAGGTAGAAGCCGACGCCCTCGGACTCGCGAACGGTGACCCGGCGCAGGTCCGCGTTGGCCCCCTCCTCGACGGCGACCGCCGGTTTGGCGGCGCCGGCGATCACCGTGTCGGTGACGGCGACGCTGGCGTCGCCGTTGAGGCACACGCCGTTGCCGGCCACCCGGGCGATGTGGCATCCGGACACGGAGAGCCGCCCGCGTTGGGCGACGACGACGGCCGAGGTGCCCAGGTCCTCGAAACGGCACTGGCGCAGTTGGCTGCGCACGGAGGCGGTGATGACCACTCCGGCGCCGCCGGGGTTGGTCACCCGGCTGTCCGCCACGTTCACGGCACCTCGCTCGTGCGCCACCAGGGCCGCCCACCCCTGGGCGCCGATCTCGCACTCCGTGATCGTGCTCCGCCCCTCCTGGCTGATGAGCGCGGGAGCCTCCTGGTCCTGGGAGCGGATGGTGAGACCGGAGAGGGTGACCGGGGCCAGCAGGTTCAGCGGTGTCCCCGACTCGGCGACGATCTCCACGGTGCCGGGGCCGTCCTCGGCGGTGATGGTCACCTGCCGGGTGATGACCAGTGCCTCCGCGTACCGGCCGGGTCCGACGCTGATGACGGCGCCGTCGGGCGCGGTGGCCAGGGCACCGGCGAGCGACCGGTGCTGTCCGGGCTCGACCGCCGAGACGCTGATGAGCTGCCCGGTCATGTGGGTACTGCCTCTCCAAGCCGTGGTGTGGACGGGTGGTCGGTGCGGGGATCGGAGCCGCCGGAAAGGCGTCCCTCGATCCTGGCGGCCGCCAGTTCGGTGCGGGACCGGCACCCGGTGCGGGAGAACAACCGGGTCAGCCGGCTTTCCACCGTCTTCTCGCTGACCCCGACGGTCACCGCGATCTGCCGGTTGGTCCGACCGTCGCTGACGAGGTCGATGATGCGCAGTTCGAGGTCGGAGAAGTCGGGGCGGCGGGTGCGGACCCGTACCGGGGACAACCCCATGCCGCGCATCAGCTCGATCAGGTGGCCTCGGCCGCCGTCGCCGTGCAGCCGCTCGCAGACCTGGTGGAACTCCCGCAGCCACTGGCGCTGGTCGGGCGCCACGCCCGCCTTGATGAGCAGCGCCCGGGCCACCGACGGCTGGTCGCCCCGGGCGCGCGCCATCCGCAGTCCCTCGTCGAGGGCCGCGACGTCGCCCTCCACCAGGCCGCGCATCAGGAGCACCGACTGCCTCGTGCCGGGCGAGCCCACCTCGTCGTCGAGCCGTTCCAGCTCGGCCAGCCCGCGCCGGGCACCGTCCTCGTCGCCCTGGCGGCTGGCCTGGTCGGTCAGCCGGGTGAGCAGCGGCGCCAGCGCCAGGTATCCCGCCTGGCGGTGGCGGTGGTAGTTCTGCCACCCGATGACGTCGGCGGCGACGACGTCCCCCGTCCGGTGCAGGAGACCGCACCGGACCCAGGCGAGGTAGTGGCCGCAGACCGTCGTGGCGGGAATCCGTTCCAGCCAGGCCCAGGCGCGGTCGAACTCGCCGCGTTCGGAGCACATCTCGGCGGCGAACACGCGAACGAGGTGCAGCGGTGGGGTGTCCTCGCCGTCCGCCGCCGCCTCCAGGCTCCTCGCCAGCGACAACGCCCTGTCCCAGTCCCCGGAGTGGTAGTGGGCGATGAGCAGTTGGTAGCCGGGCAGCGGTCCGTCGACCGGTGGCGCGTACCGGTCGCCGAGGACGAGACCGAAGGCCGTGGCGTAGTCGACGAGGAGGGCGGCGTCCCGCAGCTGGTCCCGGGTCGGCACGTCCTGACCGTCCGCTGCCCTGTCCTCCCGCAGCCGGCTCCACGCCCACTCGTAGGAGCGGCGGTCACCGGCCAACGCGGTCGTCAACGCCATCGCCTCGAGCCCGGTGACGACGAGCTCCCCGGTCCCGTGGTCCCCGGCGAGTTCCCCGCTGGTGCGCAGGGCCCGCCGTTCGACCGCGACGGCGGCGTGGAGCCGGCCACGCAGCATCAGGGCGCAGGACTTGGCGATGCGCGGCCCCCAGGAGGTGTCACCCCACACCTCCTCCAACAGGCCCAGCACCTCGTCCACCTCGTGAGCGCGCTGCTGCTGCATGGCGGCGAAGAGCCACCGGATCGAGATGTCGAAGAGGTCGTCGGCGGGGCCCGGGGCGGCCACCCGGTCACCTCGCCCGGTGTCGGGTCCCGCGAGGGCGCGGAGCATGGGCACCGCCGCCCGGGTCGTGGCGGAGAGCTCCTGGTAGCGGCCGAGTCCGAACTGGAGGCGCGTCACCCACCGGAAGACGTGCCACCACCGGGGGTCGGTGGCGGTGAGCCGCTCCAGCGCGGCCGCGTACCACGTCATCGCGGACAGCGGCTGGCTGTTCCGCCGGGAGTCCGCCTCGGTCACCAACAGGTCTGCCGCGTCGGGCCACGGCAGCACCGGGCCGGCCGCGGCGACGTGGTCGGCCAGTCTCGCGCGGTCGACGGCGACGCCACGCCGGGACCGGCGGCGGAGGACCTCCGCGAAGGACCGGTGCCGGTCCCGGGCTGCCTCGGGGCCGCCACGCGAGCGCAGCGTGGCCGCGAGCGCCGGTACGGGGAAGGCCAGCCGGCCCGCGGCGTCCAACCGCAGCACACCGTCGCCGACGAGGCGGTCCAGCGCGTGCCCCGCCGAGTCGAGGTCGGCGCCGATGACCTCACTGATCACCGGGAGGTCGTCCACGCGCAGGCCGGGAACGGTGGCCGCGGTGGCCGCGAGCGACTCGGCGTCCGGCCCGGCGGCGCGCACTCGGGCGGTCAGTTCGTGGTCCTCGTCGAGGCGGATGGTCTCCTCGGGGCGCACCAGGCAGAGGTGCTCGTCGATCACCCGCAGTCGCCCCTGTTCGGCGAGCGAACGCACGGTGGTCAGCACGGTCCCCGGGTTGCCGTAGAGGCCGCCCAGCGCGGCGCGCAGCGCCCCCTCCAGACCGGGATCGATGGCGGCGTTGTCCACGGGGAGCGCCCGGGCCAACAGCTGGTGGGCGTCCTCCCCGTCCAGCGGCTCCACGTCCAGGACGTCGTCGGCGGTGTCCACGAGCTGGTGGAGGAAGGAACATCCGGCGCGGCGGAAGCCGGTGGTGACGACGACGGCGCAGCCGGCGGCCCTGGCGTTCTGGAGGAGCAGGGCGAACGCGGGCCTGGTGATCGAACTCACCCGGTCCGCGTCGTCGATCACCAGCACGGTCCGCTGGATCGCGACGAGCCGGCTCAGCGCGACGCTGATCGTGTGGACCAGCGCCAACAGCTGCGGCTCCGTCGAATGGCGGAGCCGGTCACGCATCTGGGCCGCTACCGCTACCCGCTCGGCGAACTCGGGGTCTGTGACATGATCCAGCTGGTCACGTAGGGATTCGATCACGAGGTCCAAGGTGAGCGGCTGGCTGGGCTGGTCTGTGTCGACCGTGAGCACGCGTGCCCCCTGTCTCGTCCACACCCGGCGGGCGGTCCCGACGAGGCTGGTCTTGCCAGCGCCGGTGTCACCGCGGAGCAGCAGCAACGACCCGATGTTCCCGGTGGTGTCCATCAGCCCGGTCAGGACCTGCAGGTGGCGCCTTCTTCCGATCACGGTCGCGACTCTCCGACCCATAAGCCTTCTCTCACCAATCACCTCGATCGCCTCCGGTGATGGGCTTCGCGCGGGCTGCCGGGCCAACGCGGCCATCTACCGCCACCCGTTCCTAACGCACCAGTCCCCCTTCGGGGGATGCGGGGTTCCCCTCGGCGCTAATTCGAGGGATCTCCTCCGCATGTCCGTTTTCGTCGTCCGGCCGACGGCCGAACGGCCGTCCCCCTCCGTCCGGAGCGCACCGTGGCGCTTCCCGTTGTCGTGTCACCGCAGGGCGACGCGCTCGACCGCCAGGAAAGGCACCCGGTGAACCTCGCGCCACTCGTGCACGCAACCACCCCCGCGCATCCCGCACCCCCGCCGCTGGTTGGCAGGAACGAGGTCATCGACCGCCTCGTTACGGAGTGCGCCCGCCTCGACAGCCCCCCTGTCGCGCGGTTGCTGGGCGAGGCCGGTGCCGGCCGGACGTCCCTGTTGCGCGCCCTGCGCGGCAGGTTGCGCTCCTCGGGGGTCCGGACCCTCTCGCTGTCGGCCAGCCGGGACGACGGGGGGACCCGGTACCGCGCCGTCTACCGGCTGCTCACCTGCCTGCCGCCGGTCCCGGAGCCGCCCACCGGGCCGGCCGGGCCCGCCACCCCGCGGGGGGCGCTGCTCGACCTGGTCGCCCGGGTCAGCTCGGTGCCCCCGCGCCAGCGGGCGCCGGAGACCGACGCGCGGCTGGCGGCGGCCCTCGCCCAGGTGTTGCGCGCGCATGCCCCGCTGGTGATCCTCGTCGACGACGCGCAGTGGCTGGACACCGACAGCAGACGCGTGGTGGAACCGTTGGCGAGGAGGCTGCTGGGCACCGGGTGCCACATCGTCCTCTCCGCCCGCGTCGACGGCGCGCCGGACCCAGCAGGCCCCCTCGACGAGCAGGAGGCCGCGGTCGTCGCCCGCATGACCGGAGACGGGCTGCTCTCGTCCACGCTGCTGCGTCCCCTGACCCGCGACCAGGACCACCGGCTGCTCACCGAGTGGCTCCAGGCACGACCGGACCCGGTCCTCACGAGGGAACTCCGTTCGCTGTCCCGGGGGAATCCCACGGCGCTGCGGTGGGCCGTGCAGGGGCTGTCCGAGGCGGGCGCGTTGCGGATCGTCGACCGCCACGCCTACCTGGTTCCCCAGTTCGAGCCACCCCGGTTCCCCAGGAGGAGCCCGCTGCTCGCACCGGTCCACGAGGCCGGGGCCCTGGCCAGGTCGGTGGCCGAGGCGCTCGCTGTCCTTGCTCCCCTCGGAGCGGGCGTCGTGAGGGTCCTCAGCGAGGCCTTGGCCCAGCCGGCTCCGACGGTGCGCGGTGCTCTCGACCTGCTGCGCCGACGCAGGGTGCTGGTGGGCACCCGGCACGGCTGGCGTTTCCGCCTGCCGGCGGTCCGGGAGGCCTTGCGCGCCGGCCTGGGCCCGTACCAGCGCCGGCGGCTGTCCGCGCTCGCCGTCACCAGGGTGTGGGAGGGAGCGTCGACGAGCCTGGACCAGGACGCCGTGGCCGACCTGCTGGTCGAGGCGGGTGGCCTGGTCGACCCCGAACGGGCCGCCGCCGAGTTGACCGCCCGGGGCGGCACCACCCTGTTCACCCACGGTCTCCGCTCCGCGCGCTGGCTGCGGGCGGCGGCTGACCTGATCACCGACCCGACCCGACGGGCGATGACCCTCGTGGGGCACTGCGCGGCCTGCGCCATCCACGAGCGTCCCACCGACGCGGCGGACAGCGCGGAGGAGCTGATCACCCGGCACGCCCCCTACGTCCCCGAGTCCGCGCGACAGGAACTCGGGGTCATCTACGTGACCTGCCAGGGGGCGAAGGGGGACACCCGGCTGCTGCGGGGGATCGCCGACGGCGAACGGACCGTGCTGCCCGGGGGCCCGGGGCAGCACGCCGTGTCCCGAGCGGCGGCGCTGTTCCAGTTGCAGCGGTACGCCGAGGGGCGCGCCCTGTTGACGGCCACCAGGGACAGTTGGTCGGGGGAACCCGCCTCCGCCGACCTCGCGCACATCCTGGGCGCGGGGGCGGCGATCTGGCAGGGCGAACCGGCCGAGTTCCGGGAGTTCCTCGCCGACCCCTCCCGCTGGCGCGGCCAGGACGTGCCGCAGCTCCGCTTCGAGCGGCTGCGCTACCAGGCCAGCATGCTGCTGGCGATGGGAGAGCTCACCCGGACCCTGGAGCTGCTGTCCTCGGAGGACATCCAGGTGCACCAGCTGTTGACCGCCGACCAGTTCATGATCCACCAGATGCGCGGGGACTGGATGGCCGCAATGGACGTCGCCCGCCGCAGCATGGCGGCCGGGAACACGGTGGCCAGGCCGCCGGGCCCGACGATCATGTACCGGGACGCGGTGAAGATCCTCGCCGCCCGGGGTCGGCTGGCCCGGGCGAACGAGCTCGCCGAGGCGGCGCGGGAGCAGGCCGTGCAGGCCGACTACCTGCTCGACCTGGCCCAGGCTCGCATTCGGCGTCTGTTGGGTGATGGTGCGGGTGCGAGTACGGCGCTGCGCAGGGGACTGGACCGGGCGGCTGCCACCGGGTTCGTCCTCGGAACCGACGAGCTCTGGGCGGAGCTGGCGGAGATCGCCGCGGCCGAGGGCCGGGTCGAGGAGGCCACCGCCCATCTCGCGGCGATCGCCTCCGTGGCGCGCCGAATGGAGACCGGGCGCACCGAACTCCTGCTGCTGCGCAGCCAGGCGCTGGTCCACCGCGACCTGGACGCGGCGGCGGCGGCGGTCGAACTGGCCCGGGACCGCGCGCAGCCCTCGGAGATCGCGGGCACGGCACTGCTGGCGTCGTCGTTGGGGTACCGGCCCGACGAGCTGTTACCCGAGGCCTACCAGCTGTTCGGCGAGCTGGATGCCCTGCTGTGGCGGGCCAGGACCCGGAACCTGATGCGGGCGCACAACCTGCCGGTTCCGGGACGCACCGCGACGACCGCCGAGAACGAACTGTTGCTGGCGGTGCTGGTGACCGAGGGGCTGAGCAACCGGGAGCTGGCGACGGCTCTCCAGACCAGTGAGAAGAGCGTCGAAGGGCGGCTGACCCGCCTGTTCGCCAAGGGCGGCTACGGGTCCAGGGTGGACCTCGCCGCGGCCATGTTGACCGGCGAGTACCCGTGAACGGGGCGCCGCCGGTGCCGCCGGGTCCAACCGCCGAATCCGGGGCGGCCGTGCCCGCCGCACCACCTCGGTGTGCCCGGTACGGGTTCGGCCCGTCACGGTACGCGTCCGGGCGCCGCTGGAGCTCCGCCCCCGGCATCCCGGGAACCGAGAACCCGGGGCCTGCCGGTCCCTCGACGGGCCGTCGGGCGCCGGACGCGCGGGTGTCGCCGGCGGTGCCCGCCGCCGACCTCCGGGGTGGGTGGTCCCTGTCGCTCCTGGCTCCGCGTGGCGTGGCCGGGCCGTGCGGACGAACGCCTCCAGCCGACCGCATCCCCGGGCGGTCCCGGTCGGCGCCACCCCGCGCTCGGCCGGTCTGGCCGGCCCGGTCTACCCGGCTGCGGGAGTGGCGCCCTCCTGTTGGGCGTCCAGCACGAGGGCGACGGTGGCCAACCACTCGCGGCGGGACGGCACGAGTGGCCGGGCCTCCGCCGCCCTGATGTGCTCGCTGAGCTCGGCGGGGATCGGCACGCCGTACCGGTCGAGGTAGTAGCCGAGGGCCGCCGGCCACACCCAGATCCCGTCGGTGAGCAGGCCACCGGGCACGACCCGGCCGACCGAGTCGTCGAGCAGGTCGTAGCCGGGCAGGGCGCTCTCCACCAGGGGGTGACCACCGGCGAGGTAGCCCAGTTCCCCGTCCCGGTCCGCCTCGGCGACGGCGTCGGCGGGGTCGAAGAGGAGCACCCGCTCCTCGTCCAGTTCCGCCAGCCTCGGAACCGGTGGTGGCTGCGACGCGAACACCTCACGACCGCTGATCAGCGCCAGGGTCTGGTAGTCGGGGAGACTGGTCTCGGGTGAGAAGACCTCCACCGCCGGGCTCACGAGGCCGACGTCGACCAACGCGTCACCGAGCCTGCTGGCCAGCTCCGCTGCGCCGTCCATGGTGGCGGTGGTCTCCACGAGGTGCACGAGTCGTGGCGGGATGCCGGGCACCTCGACGGTGCCGACCCGCCACACCTGCCAGGCGGTGTGTTCTCCCGGTGTCGTGGAGAGGACCTCGGTGACGACGGCCGACGCGGCCACCGGCACCAGGACGTCGCGGGCCCGCTCGTCAACGAACTCCCAGGCAGGTGCGTCCCCCGAGTCGTCGTCGTGGAGCAGGGACAGCAGGGGGGTGGTCGCGCCCCCGGCGGTCGCCAGCACCTCACGCAGCCCGACGGGAACGTCGATGCCGTGATCGGCCAGGCTCGTCACCACCGCCCGCCCGGCCAACTCCCAGTGACCGGCGGCCAGCCAACGCCTGCTCTGCCAGAGGATGTCCTCGGGCAGCAGGGGCGCCAGCCTCAACAGCGCCTCGTGGGGGGACAGCATCCCGTTCTCCTTTCGTGCGGTGGTCGTGGTCGGACTGGTGGGCGCGGACTGGCCACGGCCGCCACGCGGCCGTCCACGTCACCGGGCCGGGAGGTGTGCGCCGCTGGCGGCGACGAGTGTGCCCGGCGCCGGGACACCGGAGCCGGCTTGGTCACGGGCCGCGCGAGCGCTCCGCCGTTCGGGGGCCCGTCCCCGCCCCCGAACCGGGAGGGTGCTCCTCCCGGAAGTCCACTCGCCGACCCGTACTGGGGCGTGTTCACGACTCGGGCCGCGCTCACGGGCTCCTCGGCGGCGCGAGCACGAAAGCCGTGTTCCTCCGGAAGCGGTACCTCAGCCCTTCGGTGGACAACAGCTCCACCTCGCCGGTGTTGGGTTCGTAGAAGTACCCCTCTGTTGGTGAGGTCATCACCACGGCGGTCACGTGATTCCCCGTCCCCAGCCAGATCCGGTCTCCTGTGCGGAGCTCCTCGGCCTGGAGCAGGTTCAGCAGCTCTTCCGAACTCGGTCGTCGCGAGCCCTCGGGGTCGAGCTGCTCATGAGCCCACTCGACCTGGGCGTTCTGGCCGTCGGTCTCCCCGTTCCACGCGATCAGGGCGTCCACCGCCTGTCTGCGTTCGCCCTCGTCGAGGTCGGTGAACCGCTGGTTCGGCGCGGACGCCGGGGTGGCGGTGTTCAGCCACCGGGTCGCGAGCACCGCGCAGAACTGTTCGATGGGCAGGAAGCTGGCGCTGTCCGCTGGGGGGCTCCCCACCCAGTACCGAACGTTGCTGTCCTGGTGCCCGAAGTCCTGGCTGAGGTCGGCGTAGAGCGTCGGGTTGGGGGGAAGCTGGTCGTCGTAGCCGACGACCAGCTGCGCTGGAGCGCCGGTTTCCCCCGCGCCGTCAACCGGGGCCTGCTGTGCCGGCGACGCGAGCGGTGGCGTGCTGGCCGGCGACACCGCCGGGTCGGACACGGCCGCCTGGGCAACGGCGGTCGTGCTCGCGGCCGAGGGCGCCGCCGGCTGCGGGCTGGCGGTCGGCGAGGTGTCCACCGGAGCGGGCGTGGTCTGGCCGTTCCACTGGGCGCTGGCGTCGACGCTCGACGGTTGGCTCCCCGCCGGGACCGCCTGGGGCGCCGGCTCCGGGTTCAGGAATGCCGCGAGGTCCTCCACCACCGTGAGCGGCGGCGGGGGCGCGGTGGGCGCCTGCTGGACGCCGGCGGGCACCTCCGGCTCGCCGGCCGGTGTCGCCTGCTGACCTGTCGTCTCCGCCTGGTCGGCCCCCGGTTGCGCAGCTGGCTGGCTGGTCTCCTTCGGCCGCACGGTCGTCTTGGTCGCCCCCGCCGGCTCCGGCTGGACCGTCACCTCCGACTCGGGGGCGGTCGCCGGCGGCTCGACCAC
>NZ_AGVX02000123.1 GCF_000239155.1 Actinoalloteichus spitiensis RMV-1378 | reverse complement strand
CGCGCTCGACCAGCACCGGGGCGATCTTCAACCCACCGGTGTTGATGAGGTCGTCGTGGCGGCCGATGATCTCCAGCGCTCCCTCCTCGGTCCGGCGGCCGAGGTCCCCCGTGCGGAACCACCCGTCCCGGAAGGCTGTCGCGGTGGGACCGGGGGCCAGGCGGTAGCCGGCGGCCAACACCGGGCCGGCCAGCTCGACGACACCGGCCCCTCCGGTGGTCACGATGTCGGAGGGCGACGCGCCGGGTTCGTCGGCGAGGCGGAACCGCACGCCGTCGAGCGGGCGGCCGTCGTAGACGCAGCCGCCCGCCGTCTCGCTCATCCCGTAGGTGGTGACCACCCGGACCCCCGCCGCCCTGGCCCTGGCCAGCAACGCGGGCGGGCAGGCGGCGCCGCCGAGCAGCACCGCGTCGAACCGGGCGAGCGCGTCCGCCGCCTCCCCGCCCTCGGACAGCACCCGGCTGAGCTGGGTGGGCACCAGCGCGGTGTAGTGGCGGCCGGCCCTGGCGAGCGCCCGCCCGGCGGCCTCGGCGAACTCCACGGGGCGGAACCCGGCCCGGCCGGCGAGGACCACCGGCTCGGACGAGGAGAGCAGGGAACGCACCAGCACCTGGACCCCGGCGATGTGCGTGGCGGGCAGGGCGAGCAACCACGTCCCCCCGCCGCCCAACCGCGCGTGCGTGGCCTCGGCCGAACTCCGCAACGCGGACGCGGTGAGCCGAACGCCCTTGGGGAGGCCGGTCGACCCCGAGGTGGGAACGACCAACGCCGTGTCGTCCTCCGCCGGCTCCGACGGCAGCAGCGCCTCGGTCAGGCGCGCCACCTCCGGCGCCGGCCCGGTCGGGAGCGGCAACACGGCGCTGCGCCCAGCCAACGCCCGTTCCAGCTCGGCGAGCAGCGCCGGCACCGCGTCAGCCCGGTCAGCGCCCCGCACCACGACCAGCCGCCGACGGTCGGTCCCCTCGTTCGTGTCCATCTGCCCGATCCTCGCCCATCCGGTGTCCGACGCGGCGACGGTAGCCCCGGGGAGCGGCGTCGCCGCCCTCGGACCGGTGAGACGCCGGTCACGCGGCTGCCGCACCCCGACCCGGACGCGGCGGGAACGGCACCCCGTCGGCGGTGACCGCACAGCGCCGGTCGCTACGAGTGACCGGTTCAGGGCAACGCCGTGGTGTGGGGCCGCTGTGGGAATAGTTAGCCTGAGCGGGTGACGTCGACCGATCCCGCACACTCCTCGATCGAGCTGGCATGCGAGTGGCAGCAGCTCGGTGACTACCAGGACATCCGTTACGAGACCGCCGAGGGCATCGCGAAGATCACCATCAACCGCCCCCGGGTCCGCAACGCGTTCCGGCCGCAGACGCTCTTCGAGCTGTCGGACGCGTTCAACCGGGCCAGGGACGACGACGAGGTGGGGGTCATCATCCTCACCGGTCAGGGCGATCTGGCGTTCTGCTCCGGAGGAGACCAGCGCATCCGCGGCGACGACGGCTACCTCGGTGACGACGAGGTGGCCCGCCGGGGCATCGGGCGGCTCAACGTGCTCGACCTCCAGGTCCAGATCCGCCGCCTGCCCAAGCCGGTGATCGCGATGGTGGCCGGGTACGCCATCGGCGGTGGGCACGTGCTGCACATCGTCTGCGATCTCACCATCGCCGCCGACAACGCCCGCTTCGGCCAGACCGGCCCCCAGGTCGGCTCCTTCGACGGCGGTTACGGCTCCGGGCTGCTGGCCAGGATCGTCGGGCAGAAGAAGTCCCGCGAGATCTGGTACCTGTGCCGCCAGTACGGGGCCCAGGAGGCCCTCGACATGGGGCTGGTCAACACGGTCGTACCGCTGGTCGACCTCGAACGCGAGACCGTCGACTGGGCGAGGCGGATGCTCCAGCACTCCCCGCTGGCGTTGCGGATGCTCAAGGCCTCCCACAACGCGGCCGACGACGGCCTGGCCGGTGTCCAGCAGCTCGCCGGCGACTCCACGCTGCTCTTCTACATGACGGAGGAGGCCCAGGAGGGCCGCGACGCCTACCGCGAGAAGCGCAAGCCCGACTTCGGCCGGTTCCCCAAACGTCCATGAACCCCTCGACGGCCCAGGCCGAGGTCATCGTCGACGAGCTGATCCGCAACGGGATGCGGCACGTCGTGCTGTGCCCTGGCTCCAGGAACGCCCCGCTGGCCTACGCGCTGCACGACGCGGCCGAGGCGGGGCGTGTCGCGCTGCACGTGCGGGTGGACGAACGCTCAGCGGCCTTCCTCGCGCTGGGCATCAGCAAGGGGTTGAACGCCCGCCACACCCGCACGGGCTTCGCGGCCGTGGTGTGCACCTCCGGAACCGCGGCCGGCAACATGCAGCCGGCGATGATGGAGGCGCACCACGCCGGCGAGCCGCTGCTCGTCGTGACCGCGGACCGGCCGCCGGAGCTCCTGGGCACCGGGGCGAACCAGACGACCATGCAACACGGCCTGTTCGGGCCGCTGGTCAGCACGACGTCCTTCCCCCCGGCCGAACGCCGGGCCGGGCAGAACGCCGTGTGGCGCAGCCTGCTGTGCCGCGCCGTGGTGCCCCTGCACGCGGGGGGCCCGGCGCACCTCAACATCCCGTTCCGGGAGCCGCTGGTCCCGCACCGACCGGAGCGGGACCAGCCCGAATGGCCGGAGTCGTTGGCCGGGAGACCGGACGGCGGCGCGTGGACGGTGACGCTGGGCCCCCAGAGCGCGCACGGCGCGGGTGGGGGCGCGGCGTTGGCCGGGCTCTCCCCCCGGACCCTGGTCGTCGCGGGGGAGGGCCCGGTGGCGGTCCTCGACGGGGTCGCGGCCCTCGCGAAACGGGTGAACTGGCCCCTGGTCGCGGAACCGTCCGCCAACGCGGGGATGGCTCCCACACTGGTCGGGCACGGCATGCTGCTGCTGAACTCCGGCGAGCTGCCGGAGCGGCTCAGGCCGGATGCGGTGCTCGTCGTCGGCCGGCCAACCCTCAGCCGGGGCGTCCAGCGGTTGCTGCGCGCCGCCGGCACGGTCCACATGGTGGCGGACCCGGAGAACTGGCCGGACCCCCAGTACGTGGCGCGACGGGTCTGCCCCGGGCTGGACGACACCGATCTGGACGGCCCCGCCGGCCACGCACTCGTCTCGCAGGCCGATCCCGAATGGTTCGCGGCCTGGCGGGACGCGGGAGCCGCGACCGCGGCCGCCGTCACGGGATTCCTGGCGGCCGAGGAGTGGCCGACCGGCCTGCACGTGGCCAGGGATCTGGTGGACGCGGCGGGGCCCGAGTCGGTCGTCTTCCTCGGCTCCTCGAACCCGATCCGGGACGTGGACCTCGTCGCGGGAGGTGGGGAACGCCCGCTCACCCTCGCCAACCGGGGGCTCGCCGGGATCGACGGCGCGGTCTCCACGGCCGCCGGCGTGGTGCTCGGAGCGGCGACCCGGCATGACGGCCCGCCGCGCGGCTACGCCCTGCTGGGGGACCTGACCTTCCTCCACGACATCAACGGCCTGCTGATCGGGCCGGCCGAGCGGCGACCCGACCTGACCCTGGTGGTCGTCAACGACGACGGCGGCGGGATCTTCGAACTGCTCGAACAGGGGGAACCCGGCTCCCGGCACGGTTTCGAGCGGGTGTTCGGGACCCCGCACGGCGCCGACCTGGGTGCCCTCTGCGCCGGGTACGGCGTCCCGTACGTCAGGGTGCGCGACCGCGAGGAGTTCGTGGCCGCGCTGGCGGCGGTGGACGGGCTCCAGGTGGTGGAGGTGCGGGTCGACCGGGGCAGGCTCCGCGACCTCCACGACCGGCTCCGGGCAGCCGTGCGCCACGCGCTCTCCGGAGCGTGAGGGTCAGGACCTGGCCCCCGGGGACGTGCTCCGGGGGCCGACGCGTCCGGCCGGGCGGCGGTGTGGCCGACTAGACTTCGCTGCCGTGCCCGAGCCCGAGAAGCGTGACGCACCCCGGCGAGCGGGGTGGGGCAGGTTGTCCCGACCTCGCAGGTGGTCGGTGGTCGGTCTGGCGGTGACCGGCCTGCTCGGCACCCTGCTGGGTTCGCTGCTGCTCCTCGGAGCATGGAGCAACGACCGGAACATCGACCAGAACCTGGGGGAGACCACGGCGGAGGTGCTCTCCGTGTCCGGTTTCCGCACCCTCGTGCGCTACCACGCCGGTGACGGCGCCGTGCACAGCCCGGCCACCGGGGTGCTCTACCCGGACGGCCTGGAACGCGGGAACCTCGTCCGGGTCGAGTACGACCAGGAGAACCCGGACCTCGTCCGGGTCGCCGGGCGCGGGTTCGGGCTCGGGGTGGTGCCCGTGGTGGGAGTGGTGACCGGGCTGTGGGTCGTCCTGTGCCTGCTGATCTGGTGGCTGCGGCGTCCGGTGCGGTCGGCGGTCGCCGCCGGCTGACCGGCCGGTGCCGCTCAGCCCGTCGCGGCCAGCGAGGTCGGCTCGACCCGTCGAGGCCGGTGGGGGAGCAGGTGGTCGGCGGCCAGCCGCAGTGCCTCGGCCAACTCGTCCACCCGGGAGTCCGCCAGTACGACGGTCATCGGGTTTCCGGTGACCACCACGTCGAGCACGGTCACCGGGGCGTGGCGCCACCGGTTCGTGCTGATCGACAGTGCCGCGGCGACCACGCCGTGGTGGGCGGCCACCGCGCACCCGTCCGTCCGACTGCGCAACCGCCCGGCGGCGAAACGGGCCTGCCCGTGGTCCAGCGCCAGCTCCACCTGCCGGTCCCCGGACTCCGGCCATGCCGAGACGGAGACGAACACGACGCGTCGCGCCGCGTCGGGCGCCACCCGGCAGCGCACCGGGTAGCCGCGTAGCACGTCCCGCGACTCCAACACGAAGGGCAGCCCGGGCCCGTGGTCCGGTCGTGCGCGGTGCGGACGAGTGGTGCTGTTCTCGCTCATGACAAGTCCCCCGACTGGTGAGCGTGGTCGATGACGGGACCGGCGTCGCCGGTCGCCGCACTGTACGGGACGTTGTCACATCCGGTGTTACAGCTGGTCACGCTCGGTGGGGTACTGGAACCTGGCCCGGAGGCAGGTCAGCTCCGCGCTGGTGCGGGGCGCCCGGGCGAGCAGGTCGTCGAGCAGTTCGCGGGCCCGCGGGTCGTGCCGGGTCCGGGTGGGTGCGACCTGCTCGGCCACCCGGAGGCTGCGGACGGCGTCGCCGTCCCGGGAGCCGCCGGCCTGTCCCCAGGCCAGCGCCTGGTCCAGGTGGTGCGCGCCGAGGCGTTCGGGGGAGCCGAGAGCGCCGGCGTCGACCCCCGACCGCCGGAACCGCTCGGCGGCGGCCGGCCCGTCGCCAGCCTCCGCCTCGGTGGCCAGCCGCCAGAGCGCCACGTTCGTCGGCCCCCAGTGCAGGCGGAGGAACCCGCCCTCGCCGGTGCGCGCGGCCAGGGCGGTCGCCTCCGCCAGGTGGTCGGCCCCGGTGCCACCGGTCCTGGCCTGGTGCAGTCCCGCCGCCAGGTGCACCATCCCGTACGCCTGCGCGGTGCTCGTGTCCTCGGCCGTCGGGTCGGCCTGGGCCGCGACCTCGTCCACGGTCCGCTCGAACAAGGCCCGCACCCGTCGGTGCGCGCCGAGCCGTTCGAGCGCGGTGCCGTACTGCCAGGCCGCGAAGGCGAGGTAGGCGGGTTCCTCCAGACGTCGGGCCGCCCGGTAGCAGCGGCGGGCGGCCTCACCGGCGAGTTCGGGGTGCCCGAGGTTCCTGGTCAGGCTGAAGACGACGTAGCAGGCCAGCGCGAGGCCCCGCAGCGCCTGCCGCCTTTCCCCGTCCCGCCCGTGCGCGGCGACGACGTGCAGTTCGGTGAGCAACGCCGCCAGGCCGGCCGCCGCCGCCCCGTAGCGGGCGGCGTCCCGGAGCCTGTTGGCGCGGTGCGCCGCGGCCACCAGTTCGGCGACCGGGCGGGTGGCCTGGGCGGGCGCGTCGTCGAGGTCGCAACCGTAGAGGGCCGCGGTGATGGCCGGGACGAGTGACAGCGCCGCCGCGCCGGAGGGGTCGGCGGGAGGGCGGGGTTCGCCGGTGAGGTCCACGGTCGAACAGGACAGCGCCGAGGCGAGGGCGGCGAGCAGACCTCTCCGGTCGAACCGGCGGTGGCCCGATTCCAGCAGCGCCAGGTAGGGCCTGCTGATGCCGGCCCGCTTGGCGACGGCTTCCTGGGTGAGCCCTCGACGGCGACGGGTCCTGCGCAGGCGGTGTCCGATCTGGACCGGGTCGGCGCTCTCGTCCATCTCCGCCACCCCCGGGTCGTCCGCCGTGGACGACTCCCAGTCTAGGCCGGGCCACCTCCCGCGAGTGGGTGAAGGAGCTGCTCGCGAGGGTGGTCCGCCCGGCTCCGGGCAGGGTCAGCCCAGCCAGAGGTGGCGCAGGGAGAACACCGAGAGCTCGGCGCGGAGCCGTCGGGAGAACGGCAGCGGGTCCCCGTACTCGGAGCCGTCCGAGCCGTGGTGCCCGACCTCCTTGAGGACGTGGTTGACCTGGGGCACCCGGGTGTACCGGAGGACGCCTGCCGGCCGGTGGTCCAGCGCGTCCCGGACCTCGTCGACCATGGAGCAGGGGATCTGGATGTCGGATCCGGCGCAGGCCAACAGCACGGGGACGTCCGAGGTGACCTCCCCGGCCAGTTCCCGGGGGTCGTGCCGGTCGGCGGTGACGAGGAAGCGGAGGCTGCTCGGGTGGAAGATCCCGAGGTAGTAGAACTCGGCGGGCATCCACGCCGGGATCTCGCCCGTCTCGCGGACCGCCTCGACGGTGGGGTCGACGGCGTTGAGCAGCGGCTCCACCCGCGATTCGGGGATCAGGCCCCGTTCGGGCCACAGCGGGATCTGCTCACGCAGCTGGACCTGGAGGGTCGTGAAGTACGGCAGGCTGGCGGGGGCGAGCAGTGCGAGCGAGGACACGGCGGGCGCGCCGCCGTCCTCGCGGTTGGCCAGCACCAGCGCGATCAGGCTCCCTTCGCTGTGGCCGACCACCATGAGCCGGTCGGGGTCGACGCCAGGCTGGTCGGCGAGGAAGCGGAGGGCGTCGGCGGCGTGGTCGACGAACAGGTCGAACTCGACCGAGGCCGGGTCGAGTTCGGGGTCCACCCCGGTCTCACCGCTCCCGACCTTGTCGTACCGCAAGGTGGCCACCCCGCTGTCGGACAGGGTGTCGGCCACGGACAGCAGCGTGTTCGGTTCCAGGCCCGGCTGGTTCCCGTCGCGGTCGGTGGGTCCGCTGCCGGGGATCAGCAGCGCGGCCGGCCCCGGTCGGTCCGGGTCCTCGGGGAGCCGGAGGCTTCCGTGCAGGGCCGTCCCGTCCCCGGCCTCGACGGTGACGGACTGGTCGGGGCCGATGGCCCCGGTCCGGCCGGTCGACGTGCTCTCGCTCGCCTGGGCGGTTGTCGCGGGCACCAGACCGGTGGCCACGGCGAGGAGTGCCGCGAGCGCTCGGCGGCCCGCCACCGCTCGCGGGAACCCGGCGCTGGGACGGCGCTGGCTGACCCCGACGCGGTGTCGCCGGGCCGTGGATGATCCGGGCACGCCCTTCCTCCTGTCGTCGTGTCGCGGCTGGTCCGCCACCAATTAAAGAGATATCACATTTTCTGGGGGAGCGGCAGGGGTTGACCGCTGCGGGGCGGGCGGCCGTGACCCCGCACCGACTCCCGGCTCGGGGAAGGGTTGCGCGGGCAGTCGCGTGATATCGGTCATGTAGGTGGAATCACACTGCGTCGTGTGACGCTTTCGTGAAGATTTGTCGTTCGAGTCGCGAAACCGGCGGACCGCTGGCTACTCCTGTGGTGCGTCCCACACCGTGGGCGCCGCCTCGGTTGGCGGCGGTGGACGTTTCGGAGGCCGAATGGTTGCCCCGGTTCGGGCCCCGGTTTTCCGTCACGGTGTCGCGCCGTCAATTCCTTGGTGCCCGGCCACCCGCGCCCCTCGGTGGGGTGGCCGGGCCGGTCCTCGGCCTGGACCGGGCCAGCCCTGGCAGGAGTCGGGGCAGGTCGAGCGGCCGCCGGGGCGGAGGCCGGTGCGCCGCGAGAAGGGGATGACCATGGCCCGGCGCCCGGTTCCGCTCCCGCCGCCCCGAACGCGCGCACAGCGGAGGGGCGGAATCTCCCGATTCTCGGGGGCATCCGACCCGTGCGCCGGCGCGCCGTTCCACCTTTCTCGGGAGAACCGTGACCGGAGAAACCATTCCGATGGGTGGGATATGTCGGGAACCGATTTCCCCGGAGTCCCGAAAACGGGTCGGGACGCTCCCGGGTCCGTTCCGGAAAAGGAGGACCGGTGGCGGTGTCCCGCTCGTGCGGGAAATGGTGGGGGGAAAAGGGGGAATCGCGGGGGAATCGTCCGCCCGCCCCCGTCCGCTCCTCGACCGGGAGCTCGCACGACCGGGATGTCACCGACCGTGTCCGGCGGAGCGGGGTGGCACGTACCCTGTCCTCGTGCCGAGGGCAGGACTGGACAAGCAACCGCGAGACGTCGCCGAGATGTTCGACGGCGTCGCTCAGCACTACGACCGGACCAACACGGTCCTCGCGTTCGGCATGGACCGGCGCTGGCGGAACCTGATGGTCCGCGCCCTGGACCCCCGCCCGGGCGAACGCATCCTGGACCTCGCCGCCGGCACCGGCGTCTCGACCGCCGAACTGGCCAGGTCGGGTGCGTTCACCGTGGCCGCCGACTTCTCCCTCGGGATGCTGGGCCGCGGCCGGTTCCGCCGGCTGCCCATGGTCGCGGCCGACGCCCTGAACCTCCCCTTCGCCGACGCGGCCTTCGACGGAGCGACCATCTCGTTCGGCCTGCGCAACGTGGCCGACACCGACCAGGCGCTGCGGGAGCTGGCCAGGGTCGTCCGCCCAGGAGGACGGCTGGTGATCTGCGAGTTCTCCACGCCCACCTGGCGTCCGTTCCGCGTGGTCTACCAGAACTACCTGGTGCGGGCACTGCCGAGGATCGCCCGCCTGGTGTCCTCCAACCCCGACGCCTACGTCTACCTGTCGGAGTCCATCCGGGACTGGCCGGACCAGCGGGCGCTCGCGGAGCGGGTGGCCGAGGCCGGCTGGGACGACGTGGCCTGGCGCAACAGCGTCGGCGGCGCGGTGGCCCTGCACCGGGCGGTCCGCTCCTCCTGAGGTAGCGGGGACCGCTCGCGCGTCCCGACGGGCCCTGCGCCCGGGGTCGGGCTCGGTACGTAGCCGCACAAGGCATTGACCTAGACTCGGGTCCCAGTTAGTGAATTGATTCACAAGGAGCGAGTCGTGACCGAGCAGCCTCACAGCCGCGAGACCACCGGGCCCCCAGCCGAGGCCGCAGCGGGGACGGTCCCGCTCCGACGTCGGCCGGAGGAGGACGCCGACGTCATCGTCGTCGGGGCTGGTCCGGCGGGCTCCGCCGTCGCGACCCACCTGGCCAGGGCGGGCCTCGACGTGCTGGTGCTGGAGAAGAGCACCTTCCCCAGGGAGAAGGTGTGCGGCGACGGCCTCACGCCGCGCGGCGTCAAGGAGCTCATCGACCTCGGGGTCGACACCCGCGAGGAGGCGGGGTGGCTGCACAACCGGGGCCTCCGCGTCGTGGGTGGCGGCGTGCGGATGGAACTCGCCTGGCCGGAGCTGGCCAGCTACCCGCCCTACGGCGTCGTGCGCCCGAGGCAGGACTTCGACGACATGCTGGCCAGGCACGCCCAGGCGGCGGGAGCCCGGCTGAACCAGGCCACCACGGTGGTGTCGGCGATCACCGACGACCGCACCGGGCGGGTGGTCGGCGTCGCCGCCCGGGTGGGGAAGGAACGCGCCGAGGTCAGCTACCGCGCTCCCCTGACCGTCGCCTGCGACGGTGTCTCGGCCCGGCTCGCGCTCTCGGTGGGCTTGGAGAAGCGCGACGACCGGCCGATGGGCGTCGCCGTGCGCCGCTACTACACCAGCCCCCGCACCACCGACGACTACCTCGAGTCCCACCTGGAGCTGTGGGACCGCAGCGACCCGGCGAACCCGCGGCTGCTGCCCGGCTACGGGTGGCTGTTCGGGATGGGGGACGGCACGGTCAACGCCGGACTGGGCATCCTGTCCACGTCGAAGGCCTACGGCCGCACCGACTACCGGGCGCTCATGCGCTCCTGGCTCGACGGCACACCGGAGGAGTGGGGTTTCCGGGAGGACAACGCGGTGGGCAAGGTGGGGGGCGCCGCCCTCCCGATGGGTTTCAACCGGGTGCCCCACTACCGCGACGGCCTGCTGCTCGTGGGCGACGCCGGGGGCATGGTCAACCCCTTCAACGGTGAGGGCATCGCCTACGCCATGCAGTCCGCGAAACTCGCCGCCGACTGCGTCGTCCACGCGCTCTCCCGGCCCACGCCGGCCTCCCGTGAGCACGCCCTCTCCCGCTACCCCGTGGCGCTGCGGCAGCAGCTGGGCGGCTACTACCGCCTCGGCAACATCTTCAGCAAGCTGATCGGGAACCCCGTGATCATGCGTACCGCCACGAAGTACGGCCTGCCGATCGAGACGCTGATGCGCCTGGTCCTCAAGCTGCTCGCCGGCCTGTACGACCCGAAGGACGGCGACGCCTTCGACCGCATGATCACCGCGGCGGTCCGGATGAGCCCCAGCGCCTGACCCGGCCGCCGGGGCCGGCACCGACGCCAGGTCCCTCGACCGGACCGGCCTCCCGGCGCCCCCGGGAGGCCGGTCCCGGCTTCCACCCCCTGCTCCGTTCGGCCCAGCGCGGGCGTGCGGAGACCACGCCGGCCCACGAGTGTCGCGGAGAACACAGTCCGACCTGCCTCTGGAGCCCCGACCTCGGTCGACGCGCATTCCGGTCACACACCGTGCTGGCCGGAACCGGTCCCGACTCCTCCGGCCGGCGGACGCGGGACCGTGCCGGTCGGTGCCGCTCCCTCTCCGGGGCACCAAGTCCGTTTCTGCTGATCAAAGGAGTCGGAGGGCCGGCGCCCCCCTCCCGGGGCCGCCTGCTGCCACCCGGGCCGGGAGCAGCGGCC
>NZ_AGVX02000124.1 GCF_000239155.1 Actinoalloteichus spitiensis RMV-1378 | reverse complement strand
CGAGGCCTTGCCCCTGACGGGTAACGGCAAGGTCGACCGGGCCGCTTTACCCGAACCAGGCACGACCAGGGAGGGCGAGCACGTCGAACCCCGGACCGACCTGGAGAGAACGCTCTGCTCGGTCTGGGCGGACGTCCTCGGCGTCGAGCGGGTCGGTGCGACTGACAGCTTCTTCGACCTCGGCGGGCACTCGCTCGCCGCGATCCGCGTCGTCAGCCGTGTTCGCGCCGTGCTGGACGTCGAGATCCCCCTCCGAGCGCTTTTCGAGTCCCCGACCCCGAGAGGACTGGCGTCCTGGGTGGAGGGAGCCGACCGAGCGGCGTCCGCGCTCACCCCGACGGAGCGCCCGGCCGAGATCCCGCTGTCCTTCGCCCAGCGCAGGTTGTGGTTCGTCGACCAGGTCGGGGACACCGCCGGCTCCTACAACGTCCCCCTCGCGTTGCGCCTCACCGGACCGCTCGACGTCGATGCCCTGCTCGCCGCGCTCCGTGACGTCCTCGTCCGGCACGAGGCGCTTCGCACCGTGTTCCCCGCCCCCGACGGGCGACCCGTTCAGCGGGTGGTGCCCGTCGAGGATCTCCACGTCGAGCTGCCGACGACCGTGGTCGAGGAGAGGACGCTCGCCAAATCGCTGGCGGCCGCCGCGATCGAGGGCTTCGACCTCGCCCGTGAGGTCCCGCTCCGGGCCCGGTTGTTCGCCGTGAACGCGCGGACGAATGTGCTGCTCCTGGTCCTGCACCACATCGCCGCCGACGCCTGGTCCCTCTCCCCGTTCACCCGAGACCTGGCCACCGCCTACGCCGCGCGCGCGGCGGGTCTCGAACCACGGTGGGAGCCACTCCCGGTCCAGTACGCGGACTACACCCTGTGGCAGCGTCGCGTGCTCGGCCAGTCCGAGGAGACCGGCAGCAGGCTCGCCGACGGCATCGCCTGGTGGCGGGACACTCTCGCCGGCGCGCCGGACACGCTGGCCCTCCCCGCCGACCGGCCCCGTCCGAGGGAGTCCTCCCACCAGGGCGGGGCCGTGGAGTTCGTTCTCCCGGCAGCACTGCACGAGAGCGTGACCCGCCTGGCGCGCGACAGCTCCGCCAGCGTCTTCATGGTGCTGCAGGCAGCTGTCGCGGCGCTGCTCACCAGGATGGGAGCGGGCACCGACATCCCGCTCGGTGCCCCGGTCGCCGGCCGGTCCGACGACAAGCTGAACGACCTCGTCGGCTTCTTCGTCAACACCCTCGTGCTGCGAACCGACACCGCTGGTGACCCGACCTTCCGGGAACTGTTGGACCGAGTGCGGACGGCGGACCTGAGGGCGTTCGCCCACCAGGATGTTCCGTTCGAGGAACTCGTCGAGGCCATCAGCCCGGCCCGGTCGCTCGGCAGGCATCCGCTGTTCCAGGTGATGGTCAGCGTCACCGAGGACGCGACCCGGAGCTGGTCCCTTCCTGGTGTCGAATGCCAGCCGGAGTCCGTCGAGTCCACCGGCTCCAAGGTGGACCTGGAGATCGTGCTCGCCGATCGGCGGTCCCCGGACTCGGCCGGAGACGGCGTCCGGGGAGTGGTGGCGTACGCCGCCGACCTGTTCGACGAGTCGACGGCACGTTCCCTCGCCGATCGGCTGGTGCGCCTGCTCACCGCCGTCGCCGACGACCCGAGCCTGCCGTTGAGCGAGGTGGACCTGCTGTCCGCCGAGGAACGGGCCCGGCTCACCACCGGTTGGAACGCCACGGACACCGACGTCCCCTGGGTGCCCTACGCCGAGATCGTCGAACGAGTGGCGGCCACGCGCCCGGACGCCACCGCGCTGGTGTGCGGTCCGACCGCCCTGAGCTACCGGGAACTCGACGTCAGGGCCAACCGGCTGGCCCACCTGGTGGCCCGCCTCGGGGCCGGTCCGGAGACCCGGGTTGCCCTGCTGCTGCCACGTTCGGTCGACCAGGTGGTCGCCACGTTGGCCGTGCTCAAGGCCGGAGCGGTCTACCTGCCCATCGACCCCAGCCACCCCTCGGACCGCATCGAGTACATGGTGCGGGACAGCGGGAGCGCGCTGCTGCTCACCCGCACCGATGTGACCGCCGGGACTCCCGCACCGACGGGCCCCCTCGTCGTCGAGCTCGACACGGCGGAGACCGCCGCTGAGCTGGACACGCATCCCGGAGAACACCCGCCGCACACCAGGGTCCTGCCCGGAAGCGGCGCCTACGTGATCTACACGTCGGGGTCCACGGGCTGGCCGAAGGGGGTCCTCGTCTCCCATGCGGGAGTCGCCGCCCTCGCCGGGGAACAACCGCGCCGGTTCGGGCTCGACCCCGCCAGCAGGGTTCTGCAACTCGCCTCGCCCAGCTTCGACGCCGCCGTGATGGAGCTGCTGATGGCGTTCGCCAGCGGTGGCACCCTCGTGGTACCGGCAGCCGCTGGGCCGCTGGCCGGTGAGGAGCTCGCCGCAGTCCTCGCGGAGAACCAGATCACCCACGCGCTGGTGTCGCCTTCGGCGCTCGCCAGCCTGCCGCCGGTCGAACTCCCCAGGCTGCGCACCCTGCTGACCGGCGGCGAGGCGTGCGGCCCGGACCTCGTCCGGCGCTGGTCGCCGGGACGAACCATGATCAACGCCTACGGTCCGACGGAGACGACCGTCGTCACCTCGACGAGCCGGCCGCTCGCGGCGACCACGGGTACACCTCCGATCGGTACCCCGATCCCGGGCACCCGGGTGTTCGTCCTGGACGAGCGGTTGCGTCCGGTACCGCCGGGCGTCGACGGCGATCTCTACGTCAGCGGCCTCAGCCTGGCACGCGGATACCTCAACCGCCCCGGACTGACCGGAGAACGGTTCGTCGCCAACCCCTATGCCCAGGACGGGAGCCGGCTCTACCGGACCGGCGACGTGGTCCGCTGGCTGCCCACCGGACAACTGCGGTTCAGCGGACGCTCGGATGACCAGGTGAAGCTGCGGGGCTTCCGCATCGAGCTCGGTGAGATCGAGAACGTGCTGCGACGACACCCTCTGGTCGGCGATGCCGTCGTAGTCCTCCGAACCGACGACCCGGGGGCGGCCCGCCTCGCCGCGTACCTCACGCCGCCCGCCGACGGTACCGTTCCGGGCAGTGACGTCCTGCGGGACCACACCCGCGCCGTCCTACCGGACTTCATGGTTCCCGCCGCGTTCGTCGTTCTGGACGAGCTGCCGTTGACCGTGCACGGCAAGCTGGACCGCCAGGCGCTTCCCCGCCCCGAGTTCGATGCCGTGACGGCCTACGCCGCTCCGCGGGACGAGACCGAGCGGACGTTGTGCGCCGTCTGGGCAGAGGTGCTGAAGGTGGACCGCGTCGGCGTCACCGACAACTTCTTCGACCTCGGTGGCGACTCGATCCTGAGCATCCAGGTCGTGGCCCAAGCCCGTCGGGCGGGTCTGGTGCTGTCGTCCCGTGACATCTTCCTCCGCCAGACAGTTGGCGCGTTGGCGGCGGGGATGAGCCGCACGCCGACTGCTGGAGTCGGCACTCCCGTGCCGCGGGGTCCGGTGTCGGGCCCGGTGGAACCAACCCCGGTGCTGTCCTGGTTCCTGCAAACCCACCCGGTGGCCCCGCACCACTTCGCGATGTCGACCGCGTTCGACCTGCCCGAGAGCCTGGACCTGGCCGCGTTCCAGACAGCGGTGACCGCGGTGTTGACCCAGCACGACGCGCTGCGCCTGGTGATCGACCGGGACCCCCAGGGGGCCTGGGCCCCGCGGATCCTCCCCGACCTCGAGGCCGCCTCCGTCCTCGAGGTCGTGAACACCGTCGGGGTGACCGATCCCGAACAGGCATGGCAGGACACGGTGACCACCGCCCAGTCGGGAATGGACCTGGCCACCGGCCCACTGCTGCGGGTCGTACTGGCCCGGACCCCGCGGGGCTGGCGGGTAGCGCTGGTAGCGCATCACGCGGTGGTGGACGGGGTGTCCTGGCGGGTCCTGCTCTCCGACCTCGACACCGCCTACCACCAGGCCCGCACCGGGAACCCGGTGGACCTGGGGGAACGGACCTCCTCGATGGGCCAGTGGACGGCCCGGCTGGCCGAACACACCCGGTCCGGGGGGTTCACCGACCAACTCGACTACTGGACCACCCTGCTGTCGGACCCGGGTGTGGTGGAGATCCCGGTGGACCACCCCGGGGGTCCCAACACCGTGGAACACCAGGACCGGGTCGAGGTGGAACTGGACACCGAGACCACCCGGGCGGTGCTCTCGGAGGTCCCCGCGGTGTACCGGACCCAGGTCAACGACGTGCTGCTGGCCGTGGTGGGCCGGGTACTGACCCGGTGGGCGGGTCGGGACCGGGTAGCGGTGGCCCTGGAGGGTCATGGTCGGGAGGAGTTGTTCGAGGGGGTGGACCTGTCCCGGACGGTGGGCTGGTTCACCTCGGTCTACCCGGTGGTGCTCCAGGAGACCGGGCAGGGCTGGGCAGCCACGGTGTTGGGTGTGAAGGAGGCGTTGCGGGCGGTCCCGGACCGGGGCGTGGGTTATCAGGCGTTGCGGTACACCGGTGGGGCGGCGGAGCTGGTGGGGCAGCCGGTGCCGGGGGTGAGCGTGAACTACCACGGGGTGTTCCACCTCGATACCGATCAGGACGGTGGTTCCTTGTTCGGGGTTCCGGTGGAGGTGGGGGGTCGGGAGCACGCCCCGGGTGAGGAACGGGCGTATCTGCTGGATGTGGTGGGTGGGGTGGTGCAGGGCCGGTTGCGGTTCAGTTGGTGGTATTCCACGGGGGTGTTCGAGCGGGCCACGGTGGTGGGGTTGGCCCGGGCGGTGGTGGAGGGGTTGCGGGAGTTCGTGGGGCACTGCCGGCGGCCGGGGGTGGGGGGTGCCAGTCCGTCGGACTTCCCGTTGGTGGCGTTGGACCAGGCGGGGGTGGATCACCTGCTCGATACCGTGGAGACCTCTGAGGTGGTCGCGGGTGTTGGGCGTGGTGGTGGGGTGGCGGATGTGTATCCGTTGACGCCGTTGCAGGCGGGGATGGTGTTCCACGCGGTGGCGGATCCGGGGTCGGGGGCGTATGTGGAGCAGTTCAGTTGTGTGGTGGAGGGGGTGGCTGATCCGGAGGTGTTGGGTCGGGCGTGGCAGCGGGTGGTGGCGGGGTCGGATGCGTTGCGGGTGTCGGTGGTGTGGGAGGGGGTGGCTGAGCCGGTGCAGGTGGTGCATCGGGTGGTGCGGGTGCCGGTGACGGTGGTGGATTGGTCGGGGTTGGCTGAGGAGCGGCGGGCGGAGGTGTTGGCGGAGTTCCTGGTGGTGGACCGGGAGCGGGGCCTGGATGTGGGGGTGGCTCCGTTGATGCGGTTGTTCCTGGCTCGGGAGGGTGCGGGTCGGGTGCGGGTGGTGTGGACTTTCCACCACCTGCTCCTCGACGGATGGAGCATGTTCCAGTTCCTGGCAGACGTGTTCGCGGAGCACAGCCGGCTGCACGCGGACCGTACGGCGCACGACCTGGCGGGCAGCGGATCCGCGGCCACCCCAGGCACCCAGGGAACCCCCGGGGCCGCACCGGACGCGACGCCGGGCGCTCCCACCGGCCGGCCGCGCCGGCCCTACCGGGACTACGTGGAGTGGCTGGTGGCCCGGGACCGGGGCGAGTCGCTGGACTTCTGGCGTCGGACGTTGTCCGGGTTCGACGAGCCCACCCCC
>NZ_AGVX02000125.1 GCF_000239155.1 Actinoalloteichus spitiensis RMV-1378 | reverse complement strand
CGAACGGAGGCACCATGCCCCCCGCCCCCGAGGTCTCCGTCGTCGGATCCGGCCCCAACGGCCTGGCCGCGGCCGTCACCCTCGCCCGCGCCGGACTCACCGTCGAGGTCCACGAAGCCGCCGACACCCCCGGCGGGGGACTGCGCACCACCTCCCTCTTCGACAGCCACGCGCTCCACGACGTGTGCTCCGCCGTGCACCCGATGGCCGCCGCCTCCCGCTTCTTCCGCGAGTTCGACCTCACCGCACGCGGCGTCCGCCTCCGCACCCCCGAAACCAGCTACGCCCACCCCCTCGACAACGCCCCCACCGCCCTGGCCCACCGGGACCTCGACCGCACCTGCGACCGGCTCGGCCCCGACGCGGCCCGCTGGCGCTCCCTGCTGAGCCCGCTGGTCCGACACAGCCAGGACCTCTGCGACCTGTTTCTCTCCGACCAACGACACCTGCCGGCCACCCCACGCGCCGCGCTGCCCCTGCCCAGCCGCATCCTCACCCACGGCACCGGCCTGGGCCGCCACGCCTTCCACGGCCCGGCGGCACCCGCCCTCCTGACCGGCGTCGCCGCCCACACCGGCGGCCGCCTCCCCAGCCTCACGGGCGCCGCCGTCGCCCTCCTCCTCGGCCACCTCGCGCACACCACCGGCTGGCCCCTGGTCGAGGGCGGCTCCGCCCGCATCACCGACGCGCTCCTGGCCGACCTCCAGGCCCACAACGGCACCCTCCACACCGGAAGCCGCGTGACCGACCTCCGGCAGCTCGCCCGCTCCCGCGCCGTCCTGCTCGACCTCGCCCCAGCCGGTGTCCTCGGCATCGCCGGCCCCCTCCTGCCCGCCGGCTACCGCCGGGCTCTCGAGCGCTTCCGGTACGGCACCGCCGCCGCCAAGGTGGACTTCCTCGTCTCCGACCCGATCCCCTGGACCGACCCCGACACCCACGGAGCGGGCACCGTCCACCTCGGCGGCGGCGACCACGAGATCCGGAGCACCGAGACCGCCACCGCCCGGGGCCACCGCGTCGCCCGGCCCTTCACCCTCCTGTCCGAGCCCATGAGCACCGACCCGACACGCGGCCGCCCCGACCGCCGTCCGGTCTGGGCCTACTGCCACGTCCCCCACGGCGACACCAGCGATCCCGTCGACCGGGTACGTCGACAGATCGAACGCTTCGCTCCCGGGTTCTCCGACACCGTCATCGCGGCGCGCGGTGTTCCCGCCGCGGCGCTGGCCGCGTACAACCCCAACTACGTGGGCGGTGACATCGCCGCCGGCGCCATGACCCCGTGGCAGGCCATCGCCCGCCCCGCTCCGCGCTGGGACCCCTACCGCACCCCGTTGTCCGGTGTCTACCTGTGTTCCTCCGCCACCCCGCCCGGCCCGGGAGTGCACGGCATGTGCGGCTACCACGCGGCATCACGAGTGCTCCGCCACGAGTTCGGCATCGTCGAGCCTCCGGCGCTCGGCCCGTCCTGAACCCGGACCGGGGCACCTCGACGCCAACCCGGCGGGGCACCGTGCCGCCACGAGGGCACCCACGGAGGGGAAGGGAGTGGCCCTCGCGGGGTGGCGGCCGTGCCGGGGAGGTCGCCCGGTCCAGCGGACGGGCAACAGCGGGGCGAGCGGGGCGGTCCTCCACCCGGTTCGCGGCGGCGGTCCGAGGCGGGGGAGTGGGGACCGGGTTGGGCTGCGCCGTCGTCGCGCCGGACGACGGTCGGCCGGGGCGAAGCGGAGGCACCGTGCGGACGTGGCACGCCACGCAGTGCGGTTGCTGCCCGTACGAGAGCGACCACTGGACGGGGGAGGAGCCGGTGGAGGGTCGACGGGGCAGGGGAGAACCCACCACAGGTGGGGTGTACCCGCAGGCCCAGCCCCTGCGGGGGAGAGCGGCCTCGGGGCGCTGGAGGGCGCGGAGCGCGGAGGGATCGGGGGGGATCGGGGGGGATCGGGGGGCGCCCCCGGGGGTACCCGTGTCGATGAGGCCGGCGGGCGACCACCAATGAACCATGGATAATCGCAATTATCCATGAAAAGTGGGGATCCGGCTCTGGCGCGCATCCTGGGCGGGAGGGGTCGAGCACTCGATGGCGTCGAGCGTCGGGGGACCGCGTCCAAGCACCCACCAGCGGAACCCGGGCAACCCACGGGGACACCGAACGGACGGGCAGCCGTCGCGCCCCGGGCCGCCACCCACCTCGCACTGGGCCGCGCCACCGGGCGCCCGTACGGCGGGGCGTCGTCGGTGGCTCGACCGGCTCCGGTCGAGCTCGATCGCGACGTCCTGCCACCCACCGGACCCGGCCGGCAACCGGCGGCCACGGCAGGACGGCAGGACGGCTGGCGATCCGACGTCGACGGGCATCGGTGGCCGGAGGCGCGGCAGGGCGAAGGGGCGACCGCGGCGTTCGGGGCTGCTGCCGCCTGCCCACCAGCGGTTTCACCGATCGCCGATAATGTACATTATGTCAAGTAAGTGCCGGTTCGCTCCGCCGGCCACTCCCCGGCCCACCGCCGAGGCGGTCCGGCACCTCCGACGCCGGCTGGACGACCCGGGCGCCCGGTCACATCCGCGACGTCGCGCCCGGGTCGATCGACGGGTGCGTTCCGCTCCCGGGCGCACGCCCGGCCGTCCCCCGGCGGTCCGGTGCTGGCGGCCGACATCCGGCCGCCAGCGCATGGATCACTTCCGCCAGTACGCGTGGCAAGTCGCATTGGTGTGCTCGGTCAGCCGCGCACTCGACACCGCGCCCGGGCCGACCCAGTCTGAGTCGCTCTTGTCGTTCATCGACACCGAAGAACCGTGGGCGACCGTCGCATGCTGGTACTGCGAGTAGCACACCTTCTGCCCGGCCAGGTTCCGGGTGGCGCCGTAGCTCCAGATGCCACCGCCGACCTCCTCCACGGCCCGCGTTCCGAGGCCGTCGGTGGTGCCGTCGACGACGATCTCGCCCACGCCGGTGTACTCGACCCAGCCGCCGTCAGCCGTCCGCCCGTGCGCGATGATCTGGATGCCGGGCTCCTCGCCGATCACGGTTGGACCTTCGGCGGCGGCGGCGCCAGTCGTGAAGACCGTGCCGGCGACGGCGGCCGCGATACCGGTGGCAACCGCCATCATGCGCGGGAATCGTCTCATCGTCCCTCGTTCTCCTCGTGTTCGACGGGGTTCGTGCAGCCGTTCCAGGCTAAGAAGGCCTGATCCCCGGGGACCCCGCTGAACGGACGTCGTCGCGGCACCCGCAAGACCCAGGAAGCTGAACGGGAAGTCGTCAACTTCGATCGCGACGATGCCGTCGGGCACGGTCGTGAACCGCCGACCCGGGCGGGAGAGGAACCGCACCGACCCCCAACTCCTCCTCCTGCTCACCTCGCCCACCGTGGCGGACGGAACCCGCGACACAGCGAGGTGGCGCGTCAGGACCGAGGTCAGTCCGCGAGGCCGGAGGAGCGCCGGCTCCCGTTGTCGGGCGTCCTCGCGCGTCCCCTCGTCCACCTCACCCGTGGACACCGGGTTGACGGCACGGTCACCGACCAGACCGACCGCTCCCCCACCCCGCCGCACCGACACCCCGATCTCGCTGCGGTGGCTTCTGCCTGATTCGCCAGGAAGGGGTTCGGACCGCGAGGAGGCGCACAGCGGCGGGTGACCGGTGTGCCGTGTGAACTCACCCGAGTCCGGGCTCAGACCAGTGCTGACCGGCTCCACCCCGGCCAGGTCCCCGCGAGCAGCTCGTGAGGAGCCCGTCCTCGCCCGCCCCGGGTACGGCGGGGCTCAGCCGAGGATGCCGTAGTGGTGTCCGACGAGGACGAACGCCACCAGGGCCAGCACGGTGACCGAGTGGTGGCACCGCTCCCCCACGCCCCACCAGCGCCGGTACCACGCCGTGGACACCAGGGCCAGGGAGGCGACGACACCGACGACCAGGACGCCGCCGATCCACGGCAGCAGGGCGAGCGCCAGCGAGTTCCCCAGGAACAGCACCTCGTTGATGGCGGAGCCGTCGACGAGCAGGGCGACCAACGCCAGGAGCACCCCGATCAGGGCGCACGAGGCGAGCCAGGTGGCCCACCTGCCGGCACGCGCCGCGCGGTTGAGCGCGGGAGGCGTCCGTCGCCGCCGGCGGCGGCGGACCAGGGTGACGGCCGGAAGACCGAGGGCGGTGGCCAGGGCCAGGAGCGTGGCCACCGCGATGATCGCCAGGTGGGGTCCGGGCGACTCGTACCAGGCGAGGCGTTCGAAGGTGACGATCGGCGCGGAGCCGACCTGCAGGTGGCGGCCGTCCTCGCTGAAAGCGATGCGTTCCGCGCCGTCGTCCTGCTGGAAGAGCCCGGGAGCGGTCTGGGTCCAGGTCTGGCCGTCGGGGTCGACGTCGTGGGAGAGCGGCCCTTGGGTGCGCAGGCGGCCGTCCTCGGCGAGGGAGATGGTCACCGCGGCGACGAGGGCCTGGATGCCGTGCGGTTCGGTCCGCGATTCCCGGCTGGAGCGGAAGGTGCCGGTGAAGGTGGCCGGTGTGGGGAGGTCAGCGGCCGGCGGGTCCTCGGTTCCTCCGGTGGGGTGGGGGAAGAGTTCGTCGATGATGCTGTTGGCGAGGGTGGTGGTCAGGGTGCTGGCGGCTCCGTCATCGCCGTCGCCGTTGAAGGCGAGGTAGAGGACGGTGTCCTCGGCGGGTACCAGGGTGAGGCTGGTGTGGAATCCGGGGAGGTCGCCGCCCTTGGTGACGAGGCGGTGGCCGTTGTGGTCGCGGAGTTCCCACAGGTGGCCGATGCCGGGCAGGCGCGGGTCGCCGGCCTGCTGTTCCTGCATCTCCCGGGTGGTGTCGGGGGTGAGGAGGGGGTTCTCGGCGTTGGGGAGGTGGGCTCGGCCGAAGGCGATCATGTCGGTGGCGGTGCTGATGGCGCCCGATCCGGTGGGGGTCATTCCGCCGTACTGACCGTAGGTGCGGGTGTGCCCGGTGTCGGTGTTGCGGTAGCCGTGGGCGAGGGTGTCGCGCAGGCGTGGTGGGGTGGGTTGGGCAAAGGTCGTGTTGTCCATGCCCAGCGGTTGGAAGACGTGGGTGTCGAGGTAGTCGGGGAAGGGTTGGCCGGTCGCGACCTCGAGGACGTGACCGGCCAGGGCGACGGCGTAGTTGTCGTAGGAGACGAGCTCGCCGGGGGGCCGGACGCGGCGGGGCGGGTCGGCGAGGTATTCGGCGAGGGGGACGGCGTCCTCCCCGGTGGCGGCGCCGGCGCCGATGAGGGTGGCGTCGAAGCCGGCGGTGTGGGTGAGGAGGTGGCGCAGGGTGAGCGGGTGGTCCGGGTAGGGGTCGTGGACCGGGGTGTCCGAGAGGTAGTCGTTGACGTCGGTGTCGAGGTCGAGGGTGCCCTGTTCGACCTGCTGGAGTACCGCGGTCGCGGTGATGACCTTCGCGACCGATCCCAGGAAGAAGCCGGTGGTCTCGGCGTCGACGGGGGTGTTGGTGGCGAGGTTGGCGGTGCCGTAGCCGGCGGCGATGGTCTGTTGGTTGGGGAGGGAGAGGGCGATGGCGGCGCCGGGGATCTGGTGTTCGTCGAGGGCGGTGGGGATGAGGTCGTCCAGGACCGTGGTGGCTCGGTCGGCGTCGGGGGCCGGGTGCGGGTGGGGTTGTGCGGCGGCGCTGGGGGTGAGGAACGTGGCGCACAGGGTCGCGGTCACCAGGGCGGGGGGTAAGCACCTGGTGAGGAGTGGTGTGATCATGGCCGCATCCTCCCCGGACCTCTCCCCCGCCGGTGTGCGGGGTTCGGTGGTGTCAGGCGGGTTGGTAGCGGAGGTAGACGACGCCGGAGCCGAAGACGTGGGAGTCGGTGAGGCGGAGGGCGGTGCGGTGGTCGTGGGTGGGGAAGTACGGGGTTCCGTCGCCGAGGACGACGGGGTGGACGAAGAGGCGGTACTCGTCGATCAGGCCGAGGCGGTGGAAGCTGGCGGCGAGGGTGGCGCCGCCGAGGGAGAGGTGTTTGCCCGGGCGGTCCCTGAGGTCCTGGATGGTGCCGGGGATGTCGTCGCGGACGAGGGTGCTGTTGTGCTCGACTGAGTCGAGGGTGCGGGAGAAGACGATCTTGGGTGTGTCGCGCCAGATCCGGGCGTACTCGATGACCTCCCGGGTGGCGTCGGGGTGGGTGGCGGCGGTGGGCCAGTGGGAGGCCATCTCCTCGTAGAGGCGTCGCCCGTAGAGGTGGGTGTCGGTCTCGGCCTCTTGCGCGTTGTGGAACTGGTGGAGCTCGGGGTCGGGAGCGGACCAGTCGATTTGGCCGTCGGTGGTTTGGATGTAGCCGTCGAGGGAGACGGACAGCGAGTAGATGACTTTCCTCATGGTGGTGCCGTCCCTTGGTCGTGGTGTCGGTGGTCGGGTCCTGCTGGTGTTGACCAGCCGGGGACGGGGAACTGGTCGGTGCGGGTTTGATCCTGCCCGGGTGTGGGTGGGCTGGCCGGTCGCGTGGCGCGGTGTCACCTGGGGTGGGTGGGGAGGCGGAAGAGGGGGAACAGGGTGGGGTCGAGGAAGGTCACGGCGTGGGTGATGCCCGCGTGGGTGGTGGTGAGGAGCTGGATCGCGAAGGGGGTGAAGGGCCCGTTCGGGTTCCGGAGGTAGAGGGCGAAGGCGGGTTGGCCGTTGGCGCGGGTGGGGGTGAGGTGGAGGTCCCCGGGGCCGGCGGGGCAGCGGTGGTGGAGGTGGTGGGCGATGTGGTGGGGCCCCTGGTACCAGGCGGGGTGGGGTGGCATTTCCCAGACGGCGTCGTCGGTGAACAGGGTGACGAGGGTGGGGATGTCCTTGGCGGTCATGGCGTCGACGTAGCGGCGGAGGAGGTCGCGTTGGTGCGGGGTGGGCGGGTCGGTGGGGTGGTCGGGGTGGCAGTCGAGGTCGCGGAGGCGGGACCGGGCGCGGGTGAGCGCGCTGTTGACGGCGTCGGTGGTGGTTCCGAGGGTGGTGGCGACTTCGGAGGCTTGCCAGTGGAGGACGTCGCGGAGGAGGAGGACGGCGCGTTGGCGGGGTGGGAGGTGTTGGAGGGCGGCGGCGAAGGCGAGGCGGACGGTGTCGCGGGTGGCGGTGAGCTCGGCGGGGTCGGGAAGCGGTTCGATCCAGTGCGGGTCTTCGGGAATGGGGAGGTCGGCGTCGGGGTGGGTGGGGGGTTGGCCGAGGCCCAGGGGCAGGGGGCGTCGGGCTCGGGTGGCGAGGGCCGTGAGGCAGACGCGGGTGGCGATGGTGAACAGCCAGGTGCGCAGTGAGCAGCGTCCTTCGAACTGGTCGTGTGCTCGCCAGGCGCGGAGGTAGGTCTCCTGGACGAGGTCCTCGGCGTCGTGGGCGGAGCCGGTCATGCGGTAGCAGTGGGCGAGGAGTTCGCGGTGGTGGGTGGTGGCTCGGGTGATGAGGTCGGTGGGCTGGGTCGGTGGTGCGGTCATGGGTGGTCGTGCTCCCGTGGGTGGTGTCCGGGTGTCGGTGGCACTGTGACCGGTTGCCCTGACAGGTCGTGGGGGTGTGTCCGGATTCGAGGGTTCGCGAAGGTGAAGGTGGCTGGTAGCGTTCGCGCGGACGGTGGGCTCTCGCGGTGTGTCGGCGGTTCGGGTGGGTCTTCTCGCCCGGGCGTCGCGGTGGCGCCGCCGCTGGGCGGAGGTGGGCGGATGAACCTGTACCTGCGGTTGTTGTTGCTGCGGTGGCGGATGCGTCGGCGTCGGAGGTTGAGCGTCTGGGACGTCGCCAGGACTCCGTTCCGGGTGACGCTGGCCGATCTGGACCTGCTGCGGCACATGAACAACGGGAAGTACCTGTCGATCCTCGACCTGGGCAGGATGGATCTGATGGTGCGGTCCGGGTTCTGGGAGAAGCTGGTGCGGGCCGGGTGGTATCCGGTGGTGGCGGGTCAGACGATCACTTACCGCCGTTCGCTGCGGCTGGGGCAGCGGTTCGACCTCTACACGCGCGTGGTCGGTTTCGACGACCGGTGGGCTTACCTGGAGCAGACGTTCTGCGTGGGGCGGACGGTCTACGCGCAGGCGGTCGTGCGCAGCCGGTTCCTGCGGCGGTCCGGGGGTTCGGTGGACCACGACGAACTCGCGGCGTTGGTCGGTGGGTTCCCCGAGTGGCTGCGGGTGCCGGCGTGGATGCGGGAGTGGGCGGAGCACACCCGGGTCGACACCGAGTTCCCCGTCGTCGACGACGCCTGAGGCCCTGGCGGGGGCGGGATTCGGGTGCCCGGTGGGCGGCCCGGTTCGCCTCTCCCCTCCCCCGCCGCCGGGCGGTCGGCGCCGGGAGCGGGGGTGTGCTGGCCGTGGTCGGATGGGGTGGCGTGGGCTGCGTCAGACTCCGGTGACTTCGGTGGGGTCGTCGGTGGGTTCCTGCCGGGTGGGGTCGGTCGTGTTGGGGGTGGCGGCGGCCCGGCCGGTGAGCGGTTCGGGGACGGCGGCCAGCAGGGTGCGGGTGTAGTCGTGGCGTGGGTCGAGCAGGACCTGTTCCACGGTTCCTTCCTCGACGATGCGTCCCTGGTACATGACGATCACCCGGTCGGCGATGTTCCAGGCCAGGCCGAGGTCGTGGGTGATGACCAGGGTGGACAGGCCGAGGTCGACGCGCAGCCGCAGGAGCAGGGCGAGGATCTCGCCTCGGACGGAGGCGTCGAGGGAGGCGACGGGTTCGTCGGCGATGAGCAGTCGGGGGCGGAGGGCGAGGGCGCCGGCGATGACGACCCGTTGGCGTTGGCCGCCGGAGAGTTCGTGGGGCAGGGCGGTGAAGAACTCTTCCGGGGGGCGCAGTTCCGCCTGGTTGAGGGCGTCGGCGACGGCGGCGGTCTCGTCGCCGGGGATGCGGTGGATGCGCAGGCCCTCGGCGACGGCCTCGTAGACGCTGTGGCGGGGGTTGAGGGCCCCGGTGGGGTCCTGGAGGACGAGTTGGGCCTGTCGGCGGTAGGCGCGGAGTGCCCGGGCCGAGCGGGGCAGGCGGTGTCCTTCGAACCGGACCTCGCCGGCGGTGGGTTGTTGGAGTCCGAGGAGGGTTCTGGCCAGGGTGGTCTTCCCGGAGCCGGACTGGCCGACGAGGGCGACGATCTCGTCGGGGTGGACGGTGAGGCTGGCGTCGGACACGGCGCGGGTGGTGGTTCCGCCCCGGCCGGGGAAGGTGACGGACACTCCCCTGGCTTCCAGCAGCGGTGGGGTGTCGGGGGTGGTGTCGCGGGGGGTGACCAGGCGGGAGGCGGGGTCTCCGACGGTGGGGAACGCCGCGGCGAGGGCGATGCTGTGGGGGTGGGTGGGGGTGCGGACGACGTCGGTGGAGGGGCCTTCCTCGACGATGCGTCCCTGGTACATGACGGCGAGGCGTTCGCAGCACGCGGCGAGGACGGACAGGTCGTGGCTGATCATGAGCAGGCCGAGTTCCCGTTCGGTGACCAGCCGGCTGAGGAGGTCGAGGATCTGGGCCTGGACGATGACGTCGAGGGCGGTGGTGGGTTCGTCGGCGATGATCAGGCGGGGCGAGCAGGCCAGGGCCATGGCGATCATGACGCGTTGGCGTTGGCCGCCGGAGAGTTCGTGGGGGTAGGCGGTGGAGCGGGCGACGGGGAGCTCGACCTGGTCGAGGAGTTCGTTGACGCGGGCGCGGACGGCTCCGGGGGTGGTGCTCCGGTGCAGTCGGAGGGGTTCGGCGATCTGTTCTCCGATGGGGCGGACCGGGTTGAGGGCGTGCATGGCGCCCTGGAAGACCACGGAGGCGCTGGCCCAGCGGACGGCGCGGAGCCGGCCCCAGCTCATGTCCCGGACGTTCTCCCCGTCGAGGAGGACGTCGCCGCCGAGCTGGGCGGAGCGGGGTAGCAGGCGGAGCACGGACATGGCCAGGGTGCTCTTCCCGCAGCCGGATTCGCCGGCCAGGCCGAGGGTCTGGCCGGCGTCGACGGTGAGGTCGACGCCGCGGACGGCGGGCACGGAGCCTCGCCGGGACTGGTAGTCGACGGTGACTTGGCGCAGTTCCAGCAGCGGTGGCCGTGGTGCGCTGGGAGCACCGTCCTGTTCGCGTGTCGTCATCGTCGTCCACCGTTCCCGTGGCTGGTGCCGACCACGTTGTCGCTCCGTCCGGTGTGGCGTGTGGTGTGTTCGGGGTGCCCGGCCGTCGGCGCGGCGGGCGGTGCGGGGGTCATCGTCCTCGGAGCCTGGGGTTGAGGACGGTTTCGAGTCCGCGTCCGCAGAGGGTGAAGGAGAGCACCACGCAGACGATGCCCAGGCCGGGGGGCAGCAGGTACCACCAGGCGCCGTTGGTGACGGCGCCGGAGTCCATCGCGAACTTGAGCATCGAGCCCCAGGAGATCTGGGTGGGGTCGCCGAGGCCGAGGAAGGACAGGGTGGACTCGGCGATGACGGCGCTGGCCACGGCCAGGGTGGTGTTGGCGAAGACCAGGGGCAGGACGCCGGGCAGGATGTGTTTGGCGATGAGGTGGCCGTGGCCGGCGCCGAGGGCGGTGGACCGTTCGATGTAGGGGCGGGCCTGGACGGTGAGGGTCTGGGCGCGGACGAGGCGTGCGGTGGTGGGCCAGGCGGTCAGGCCGATGGCCAGGACGATGGTGCCGACTCCCCGGGAGAGCACGGTGGACAGGGCGATGGCCAGGACCAGGGAGGGCAGGACGAGGAAGAAGTCGGTGAAGCGCAGCAGGACGGCGGAGAGCCAGCCGCCGAAGTGGGCGGAGACGATGCCGACGAAGGTGCCGATGAACACCGACAGCAGGGTGGCGGCCAGGCCGACGAGCAGGGACACCCTCGCTCCCCACCAGGTCAGCAGGAGCACGGAGCGGCCGTTCTCGTCGGTGCCCAGCCAGAACTCGCCGCTGGGCGGGGCCAGCGCCGGGTTGGACATGGTGTTGATGATCCCGAGTTGGGATTCGTCGGTGAGCACGGGTGCGAGGACGGCCAGTGCGACGATGGTGAGCAGGACGGCCAGGCCGGCGAGGGCGCCGCGCTGGGCGCGGAAGGACCGCCAGCCGGTGCGCAGAGCGCGGCCTCGGCGTTGCCAGGTGAGGGCCCGGGTGCTGGTGGGAGTGGTCATGCGGCACGCACCCTGGGGTCGAGGAAGCGGTAGACGACGTCGGCGAGGACGTTCATGACGATGACCGTGCCGGCCAGGACGATGAAGGTGCCCTGCATGAGGGGCAGGTCGGGGTATTCGAGGGCGTTGACCATGAGGTAGCCCAGGCCGGGCCAGGAGAAGACGGTTTCGACCATGATGGCGCCGGAGACGACCAGGCCCAGGTGGAGGAAGATGAGGGTCACCGAGGGCAGCAGGGCGTTGGGGACGGCGTGGCGTCGGCGGACGAGGTCCTCGCGGAGTCCCTTGGCGCGGGCGGTGGTGAGGTAGTCCGAGCCCATCTCCTCCAGCAGGGAGGACCTCATGACCATCTGGTACTGGGCGAAGATGACGGCGACCATGGTCAGGCAGGGCAGGACCAGGTGGTGGGCGACGTCGAGGATCTGCGGGAGGAGCCCGGGGGGCGGGTCGATGGAGCGGATGCCTCCGGTGGGGAACAGGCCGGGCAGGGGGCCGACGCCGACGGCGAAGACCATGAGGACGATCAGGCCGAGCCAGAAGGTGGGGACTGACCACAGGGTGAGGGCCACGCCGGTGGCGGTGCGGTCGAAGCGGCTGCCGTGTCGCCAGGCGCTGCGGACGCCGAGCCACAGTCCGAGGAGGATGGCCAGGACGGTGGCGGTGCCGGCCAGCAGGATGGTGGGGCCCAGGCGTTCGAGGATGATGTCGCCGACGGGCCGGCCGTAGCGGAAGGAGTCGCCGAAGTCGCCCTGGAGCAGGGCGCCGAGGTAGTCGAGGAACTGCCGCCAGAGGGGGTCGGACAGGCCGAGGCGTTCGCGGAGTTCGGCGATCTGCTCGGCGGTGACCTCCCGGCCGGCGGTCATGGTCTGCACCGGGTCACCGGGCAGCATGCGGAACAGGAAGAACCCGAGGAGGACGACCAGCAGGAGGCTGGTCAGTGCTCCGGCGAGTTTGCTGGCGAGGTAGCGGGCCAGCCCGCCTCGGGCTGGCCGCTGCTCCTCCCCTGCCTCTTCGGTGAGCTGGTCGCCGGGTGTCAGCAGATCACTCACCGGTTCACTCCCGGTCGTCGGCGGAGGCGCGGCGGCGGGTGACGAACCAGCCCGCGGCCACGGCGATGATCACGACGGCGGCTCCGCCGGAGAGCAGCAGGCCGGTGCTGGTGCCCGAGGCGGCGGCGTTGGTGTTGGTGGCCGGGGTGGCTCCGTAGTAGCCCCAGTAGCCGAGCTGTTCGCGGATGACGCCGCTGTCGGCGGGCTGGTAGCCGAAGTCGGTGAACCGGTCGGACCGGTAGGCCTCCAGCGCGTTCTCGTAGTAGAGCATGATCGTGGCGGACTGCTCGTGGATGATCTGCTGCATCCGCTGGATCAGGTCGGTGCGGGCGTCGCGGTCGAACTCGGCGAGTTGCTGGGCGTGGAGTTCGTCGAACTCCTCGTTGCAGAAGAAGCTTTCGGTGGTGCCGCCGGTGCCGGCGGCCGAGGGCCGCTGGTCGCAGGTCTGGATGGACAGCACGTAGTTGGGGTCGGGGCTGACCGCCCAGCTGCTGAGGGCGATGTCGAACTCGCCGGCCTTCTGGAGTTCGTTCATCCGGTTGCCGGACATGATCTCGAGTTCGACCTCGATGCCGATCTCGCTGAGCCAGTCGCGGACGAACTGGCCGGCCTGGGCGTCGGCGTTGCGGTCGCTGCGGCCGTAGAGGCGGAAGCTGAGCCGGTCGCCGTCCTCGGTGACCCGGATGCCGTCGGGGCCGCGTTCGTAGCCGGCGGTGTCGAGTTGGGCGTTGGCGGCGCCGGGGTCGAAGTTCCAGGCCTGGTGGTCCTCGGGCTGCCAGTGCAGGTCGGCGAAGATGGGGGGCACGTACCCGGCTCCGGGTTCGCCGTAGCCGCCGAGGACGCGGTCGACGAGGACGTCGCGGTCGAGGGCCCGGGCGATGGCCTGTCGGACGGCGATGTCCTGGAGGGCGGGGTGGCCGTTGCCCAGGGGGTCTCCGTCGGCGGTGGCCGCTCCGGCGTTGACGGAGAGCATGTAGAAGCGGCGGCCCTGCGCCTGGTTGACCTCGATGTCGTCCTCGCCGCTGAGGGCGTCGAACTGGGCGGGGGTGAGCCGGTTGATGAGGTCGACCTCGCCCTTGCGCAGCGCCTGCACGGCGGCGTCGGAGTTGCGGTAGAAGCGGAACTGGAGTTCGTCGATCTCGGCGGGGCCGCGCCAGTAGTCGGGGTTGGCTTCGAGGCGGACGAACTCCTCGGCGCGGTACTCGGTGATCAGGAAGGGGCCGTTGCCCACGATGGGCATGGTGTCGTTGCCGTAGCCGGCGATCTCGTCGACCTCGGACCAGATGTGTTCGGGGACGATGGGGACGTCCAGGGAGAGCATCGTGGCCTGGGGTTCGGTGGTGGTGATGACCAGGGTGGTGTCGTCGGGGGCCTCGACGGACTCGAAGGTGGAGACGTAGCTGCCGTTGGCGGTGCGCGCGTCGGGGTTGTCCATCATGAGGTTGAAGGTGAACGCGATGTCCTCGGCGGTCACCGGTTCCCCGTCGGACCAGGTGATGTCGTCCCGGATGGTGTAGGTCCAGGTGAGGTCGTCGTCGGAGGTGTCCCAGGATTCGGCGAGGGCCCCGGTGGGGGTCATGTCCTCGGCGCTGGGCATGGTGAGGGACTCGTAGGTCAGGCGCATGAGTTCGGTCGAGGACGCCATGATCGCCTCGAACGGGTTGAGCGTGTCGATGCTCTGGGTGACGCCGAGCCGCAGCACGGTGCGGTCGGCGGTGTCGTCCTGCGCGTCGGCGTGGGGCGCGCCCAGAGGTGCGACGGCGGGGG
>NZ_AGVX02000126.1 GCF_000239155.1 Actinoalloteichus spitiensis RMV-1378 | reverse complement strand
ACCACGGGCGCGCCGGCCGGAGCCGGGGACTCGGGCCCTCCTGGCAGCTGGCGGCCCAGGGCTGCCGGGCCAGCCGCCACGCCCGGCGCGCCGCGACCGGTCCACCGGGTGTGCCCGCGTCGGAGGTGTCCGTCCGGGCGGGACGAACGGCACCCGCTGCTGGCGCCTGCCACCCCGTTCGCGCGCCCTCCCACACCCGAACCGGCACCACACCGGACGGCACCGCAGCCACGCATCGCTGGTACCCCCGGGAACCGGCTCCGCGTGTCGGCCGCAGGGCCCCCGACGCCCCACGACCGACACCGGAACCGCCGTCGACGCGTTGGCGCTTCCCCGATGTGGAGCGCACGCGGACCCCGATCCGCTGCCGCTCGCTCACCGCCACCACGCCGTCGACCGAACACCCGCATCCCATCCTGGCCACCTGCTCACCCGGCCAGCGCCCAGTCAACCGGTAGCCTCCGACACAAATCGAACGGGAGTTCGAGCACGGCGCCGTATTCACTCGAAAAGAGCAGTGGCCGGGTCCGCCCCCAGACCGGGCCCCGCACCGCGAGCCGAGGGGGATCAGCTCCCGGCGCCGGCCGTCCCCTGGTGACGCGGCTCCTCGTCCGGGGCCGCCGGCATCTCACCGGACGCCGGGGCCGCCACCGCCCCTCCCCGCTCGTCCAGGCCGTCGACCAGCTGTCGGTGTCCTCGCAGGACGGCCCACAGCGCGAGCGCGAGACCGAGTTGGAGCACCCCGCTCCCCAGGTAGAGGGCCCGCACTCCGAACTGGGCCGCCACCACCCCGCCCAGCAACGCGCCGAGCGGGAGCATGCCCCAGACGAGGGTCCGCCATGCTCCCTGCACCCGGCCGAACATCTCCGCCGGGATGAGCGTCTGCCGCAGCACCATGGTCGTCACGTTGAACACGGTCACGGCGGCCGCACCCACCAGCAACCCGACCGCCAACACCGCCGGCACCACCACGAGCCCGGTGAGAGCGAACGCGCAGCCGCTCGCCAGGATGGTGAGCGGGATGATCCGACCTCGGGAGAACCCGCGCACCAGGCGCTCCGAGAGCAGGCCCCCCACCAAGCCGCCAGCGCCCGCCCCCACCAGGAAGAGCCCGAGGGCGGCCTCTCCCAGGGCCAGCTCCTCCAGGACGTACAACACCAGCAGGGCCATCACGGCTTCCTGCGCCATTCCGACCAGGCTGACCAGCACCATCAGGGACCGGAGGAACCGGTGCCGCCACAACCAGCGCAGCCCCTCACCGATCTCCCGCCGGAGCTTCGATCGTGGTGCCGACCCGGTTCCGGCGACCTCCTCCGCCCGTTCCCCTCGCCGCACCCGGTAGGCACCGGGCACGAGGAAGAGCAGCACCGCGGCGATGAGGAAGCCCACCGAGTTGGCGAGGAAGGGGCCCGCCGCAGCGACCACGAAGAGCGCGCTGCCCACCGGCGCGCCGAGGAAGCTCTGGCAGGCGATCTCGGAGGCCTCCAACCGCCCGTTGCCCGCCTCCAGCTGATCCCGCCGCACCACCTGCGGGAGGATGGCCCTCGCCGCGCTGTCGTAGAGCGTCTCGGCGGTGCCGAGCAGGAAGGCCGCGACGTAGAGCATCCAGATCCGGGCCTCGCCCGCCACCACCGAGGCGGCGAGCGCGCCCACCACGACCGATCGGAACAGGTTGGCGCCCATCATCACCCGCCGGCGGTCCAACCGGTCGACCAGGGCGCCACTGACCAGAGCGAACAGCAGCCACGGCAGGAACGCGAACGTGGTGAAGCTCGCGATGAGCACGGGGTCCCGGGTCAGGGTCGCGGCCAGCAGCGGAAAACCGACCCGGCCGATCCCGTCCCCGAGGTTGGACATCGTGCTCGACGCGAACAGGCTCCAGAACCGGCCGCCCAGGCCGCTCCGACGCGTCAGCACGCCGCCGGCCCCGCCCACCCGGCGGAGGGGGACGGCTGACGGGTCCGACGCCCGGGCACTCGGACCGTGGACGTCGAGGGGGCGGCAGGAGCAGAACGGAGCATCGCGCCAAACTATCCCCGGAACCATCACCTTGGCGATCCCTAGATCGCCCTAACGGCACTCCGCCGCTCGGCCGAACCCGCCCGGCCCCTCGTGCACCCGCCACGGGTGGTCCGGCGCGCCGCCCGTACGTCCCGGGAAGCCCACGGCAAGGGCGGCGAGCACCCACTGGCCACGGGCGCGCCTGCGGCCGCGACCCGCCCCCCGGACCCGCCCGTGGCGGCGAGGACCGCAGCGTTCGCGCAGTGCGTCCCGACGGCCCTCGGCGCCAGCGCACCCCGGGTGGGCCAGAGCGGGCTCCTCCGGGCGCCCGGGACCGGGCTCAGGTGCGGGGCCGGCCCCGGCTCTCAGAGCTTCGTCATGGGCACGCCGCCCATCAGCATCAGCCGCACCTTCCCGGCGCTGCCGAAGTCGATGGTGGCGGTCGCCCTCGGACCACTGCCATCGGTGTTGACGACCGTCCCCAGCCCGTACTTGTCGTGGCTCACCCGGTCGCCGACGTCGAGCGCGAGCGCCACCGAGCTCGCGGTGCTCCGCTTCCACCCGCCGAACCCGGTGGTCCTGGTGCCGCCGGCGGCCAGACCCGCCTGCGCGGAGTCCGACCCTCCCCGGTCGGAGCCACGACCCCACCGGGTGACCGCGCCGGGAGCGGACCGTTCCGGCTCGGTGCGGCGCCAGTCCAGCAGCTCCGGGGGCATCTCCGCGAGGAACCGCGACGCGGGATTGGTCATGGGCTGTCCCCACGCGGACCGGACCAGAGCCCGCGACACGTAGAGGCGCTGCCGTGCCCTGGTGATGCCCACGTAGGCCAAGCGCCGTTCCTCCGCCAACTCGGTCGGGTCACCCAGTGCCCGCAGGTGGGGGAACACCCCGTCCTCCATGCCGGTGCAGAAGACCACCGGGAACTCCAGCCCCTTGGCGGTGTGCAGGGTCATCAGGGTGACCACGCCCTCGCCGTGCTCGGGCACGGAGTCGGTGTCCGCGACCAGCGCGACCCGCTCCAGGAAGGCGGCGAGCGATCCGGGAGCCGGCCCGTCGGGCTCGCCCCCGCCCTCATCGGCGGACTCGGCGACCGCCGTCCCCGCCTGCTCGACGAACTCCCGCGCCACCGTGACGAACTCGTTCAGGTTGTCCAGCCGGGAGGCGTCCTGGGGGTCGTCGCTCTCCTCCAGCTCCGCCCGGTAGCCGGTCGAGCCGAGGATCCGCTCGGTGACCTCGGCGATGTCGGCACCCGCGTCCAGGCTCGCGCGCAGCTCGTCCAACAGCTCCACGAACTCGGCGATCGGCCGGCGCGAGCGCGGCCTGATCTCGGCGACCTCCCCGCGTGCCGCGGCTCGGAGCGCGGCGGAGAAGCCGACGCGTTCCCGGTCGGCGTGCTGGGCGACCAGTTCCTGGGTCCGGTCCCCGATCCCGCGCTTCGGGACGTTCAGCACCCGCCGCAGGCTCACCGCGTCGTCCGGGTTGTCCAGCACCCGCAGGTAGGCCAGCACGTCCCGGACCTCGCGCCGCTCGTAGAACCGCACGCCGCCGACGACCCGGTAGGGCAGGCCCAGCCGGATGAAGATCTCCTCGAAGACCCGGGACTGGTTGTTCGTCCGGTAGAAGACGGCGATGTCCCCGTTGGAGACGTCACCGGCGTCCACCAACCGGTCGATCTCACCCGCGACGAACGCGGCCTCGTCGTGCTCGTTGTCGGCGACGTAGCCGACGATGCGTTCGCCTTCGCCCGCGTCGGTCCACAGCCGCTTGTCCCGGCGCTCGGCGTTCTGGGCGATGACGGCGTTGGCCGCCGACAGGATGGTCTGCGTGGACCGGTAGTTCTGCTCCAGCAGGACGGTGTCGGCATCGGGGTAGTCCCGCTCGAACTCCTCGATGTTGCGGATCGTGGCGCCCCGGAACGCGTAGATGGACTGGTCGGCGTCGCCGACCACGCACAGTTCCGCCGGCGGGACGGCGGGGTCGTCCCCCTCCCCCGGCTCTCCCGACCGGGAGGAGCCCGCCCCGACCGTCGCGCCTCCGACCAGCTCCCGCACCAGGACGTACTGGGCGTGGTTGGTGTCCTGGTACTCGTCGACGAGCACGTGCCGGAAGCGGCGGTGGTAGTACTCGGCGATCGCGGGGAACCGCTGGAGCAACTGGACCGTGCGCAGGATCAGGTCGTCGAAGTCGAGGGCGTTGCCGACCAGCAGCCGCCGCTGGTAGGCGGCGTAGACGTCGGCGACCTTCCGTTCCAGGTCGGTGCCGGCCGCCTCGGCCGCCTCCTCGGGCGTGACCAGCTCGTTCTTGAGGTTCGAGATCCCGACGGCGAGGGTCCGGGGCGGATAGCGCTTGGCGTCCAGCTCCAGGTCACGGCTGACCTGGGTGATGAGCCGACGGGAGTCGTCGCCGTCGTAGATCGAGAAGTTCGAGTTGAGCGACACCTCGGGGAGGCCGGCCCCGGTGGCCTCGGCCTCCAGCAGCTCACGCAGACCGCGTGACTCCCGGCGAAGCAGCCGGGCGCACATGGAGTGGAAGGTCGACACCCACATCAGGTTCGCCCGGCGTCCGACCAACGCGGCCACCCGTTCCTTCATCTCGGCGGCTGCCTTGTTGGTGAAGGTGATGGCCAGCACCTGGCCCGGGTGCACTCCCCTGGCGGCCATCAGGTACGCGATCCTGGTGGTCAGCACCCGGGTCTTGCCCGACCCGGCGCCCGCCACCACGAGCAGGGGCGCGCCGGTGTGGGTCACCGCCATCCGCTGCTGGGCGTTGAGCCCCGCCAGCAGGTCCTCCGGGACGGCGGCGGGGTCGTGGCCGTGGTGGGCCGGAGCATCAGGGGAGAGGTCGAAGAGCGCGCTCATCAGTCAGCCACCGTACTCCCACACCTCCACGGCCAGGCACCGCGCATCCGGCGCGTTCCCCTCCCACGACGATGGGCGGAACTGGCCACGTGTCGCCGCTGACCGGGGGAAACCCGCTCCCGATCAGGCGACGGACCTCGCCCGTGGGCCCACCGGGGTCCCGTTCTGTGGCAGACTCGTCGACGTGCGGCAGGTCTTTTCCTACTTTAGCTACGGGCACCGGACTCCGGCGCCCGTGGGCGTGTGACCTGCCAGCACCCCCACCACGCAGCCCCCGGAGTCCCAGGACCCGGGGCTTCGCGCGCTCCGGATCCGGGCCCACACCTTCCCTGGAGGAGTCCCGTGAACAACTCGGTACCGGCCAGCTCACCCGAGAGTCCCGACCGCGTCCCCACCGAGAACGAGGTCGCCGACCTGCGGTTGGAGATCGACCGGCTCGACGCCGAGATACTCCGGCTCGCGCAGCGGCGGGCTGAGGTCTCCAAGACGATCGGACGCGCCCGGATGGCCGCCGGCGGCCCCCGCATCGTGCACAACCGGGAGATGGCGGTGCTCGCCCGCTACCGCGAGCTCGGGCCGGACGGGCGCGAGCTGGCGATGGCCCTGCTGCGCATGGGGCGCGGGCACCTCGGTCGCTCCGGCTGATCGCGTGCGCGGCCGTGCGGCCGATCACCCCTCGCGCAACACGGGCCAGTGGTCCGCCAGGGCGGCGCGGACCGCGCCCAGATCACGTGCCGTCCGCTCCGGGTTGGTCTCGTCGTCGTCCGGCAGGTAGCTCAGCGGGTCGTCCACCAGACCAACCCGTTCCCCCAGCAGCCCCTCGACCAGGGCGTGGAGGCACAGGGCCGCGTAACCGCGCAGGTAACCCCCCTCCTGGGTGAGCACCAGCCGACCACCCGCGAGTTCGTCGGCCAGCCGTCGCACCCGCAGGCCGAGACCCCGGTACCCGGCGGGGGTGACGTTGTGCCGGCCGTTCGGGTCGAACGCGGATCCGTCGAACCCGGAGGCGCACACCAGGGCGTCCGGCTGGAACTCCCGCAGCAGCGGCTCCACCAGCCTGTCGAACGCCAGCAGGTAGGCGGTGTCCCCCGCCCCCAACGACAGTTCGACGTTGACGTTGTGACCGGCGCCCGCTCCGGCGCCGATCTCGTCCGGTGTCCCCCGCTGGGGGTGGCTGGGGCCCCAGGCACCGTGCCTCATGTGCAGCGAGACGGTGAGGACGTCCGGAACGCGGTAGAAGATCTCCTGGGTGCCGTTGCCGTGGTGGACGTCCCAGTCCAGCACCGCCACCCTGGTGAGCCCGAGATCGAGGGCCGTCCGCGCCGCGAGCGCCGGGTTGTTCAGCAGGCAGTACCCGTCCGCCTGGTTCGGCTGCGCGTGGTGACCGGGCGGTCGGACCAACGCGTAGGCGGGTCGTCCGCGCAACACGGCCGACCGGGCCGCCTCGATCGCGCAGCCGGCGGCGGACAGGGCCGCCGGCCAGGAACCGGGCCCCACCACGGTGTTGGGTTCCAGCGCGGTGGGTGCGGGCCCGTCCGCGGCCTCCCGCAGCCTCCGCAGGTAGTCCGCCTCGTGCACGGCGAGCAGCTCGGGGATCGTGGCGGGCCTGCCCGCATGCCAGCGGAGCCTGTCCGCGAGCGGCCCGCGCGTCAGGGCTGCCCGGAAGGTCCGCAACCGGGCCGAGGACTCGGGGTGGGCCTCGGGTACGTCGAGCCAGGGCGGTACCGCCGCGTGCTCCCACAGCCCGACACCCGGGTCGTGGTCCAGGCAGGCCTCGTCCCAGAAGAGGTCCAGTTCGTCCCGGGTCGTTCCCGACGTCTCGGTCATCCGCCTCCCGTCCGTCCGGTCCGCCCGCGGAATCTCGGGGACATCACTGATGGCCTCGCGGGGCTCCGGGCAGGCAGACTGGTCACCATGGTCCTGGATCTGATTGCTGGTGTGGTGGCGTTGGTCGGCCTGTTGGCCGCCGTCGCCCATGGTGGCTACCTGGCCCTGCTCGGGTCGGCGGCCAAGAAACGGGCCGGCGGCGGCCCGGTCGCCGAGTTCGTGCGCAGCCGCATGCCCATGGCCGGTGGCCTGGTCGGCGCCGGGCTCCTCGGGCTCCTGTTCAGCACCGGAAGCGGGTTCGTGGACGTGCTGGCCATCATCGTCGGCGCCGGCACCGGCCTCGCCGCGACGAAGCAGCTCACCGCCGTCCGCGAACGCTACCGCAGCTGAACAGCCCCGCCACCCCACCCCGGCGGTGGCGGCGAGTAGTCGACCGACCCCTCTCCGGAGTCTCCCCGCCCGCGTCGTACTCTTGCTCAAGTGAGCACCGGGACGAGAACAGCGGGGGCGAGGGTCGCCCGGGTGCTCGTCGTCACGGCACACCCGGACGACGTCGACTTCGGGGCCGCCGGCACCGTCGCGTCCTGGCGCGCGGCGGGCGTCGAGGTCTCCTACTGCGTCTGCACCTCCGGGCAGGCCGGTGAGGTGGCCGCCCTGCCCCGCAGCCAGGTACCCGCGCTCCGCGAGCGGGAACAGCGCGCCGCGGCGGCGGAGGTCGGGGTCACCGACGTGACCTTCCTGGGCTACCACGACGGCACGGTGACGCCGAGCCCCGCTCTCCGCCGGGACATCACCCGGGTGATCCGGACCGTGCGTCCGGACCGGGTCGTGACCCACTCGCCGGAGATCAACTGGGCTCGGCTGGCCGTCTCGCACCCGGACCACCGCGCCGTCGGCGAGGCCACCGTCGCCGCCGTCTACCCGGACTCCCGGAACCAGTACGCACACCCGGAGCTCGCCTCCGCCGGACTCGCGGCGTGGACGGTCCGGGAGCTGTGGCTGACCGAGGCTCCCCCGGAGCGGGTCAACCACGCCGTCGACATCACCGAGACCTTCCCCCACAAGATGGCCGCGTTGCGCGCGCACGCCTCCCAGACCAGCCACCTGGCCGACCTGGAGACGTGGCTCCGCGCCGAGCTCGCGGCCAACGGCCGGGCCCACGGGCTCGGCGCCGACCAGCTCGCGGAGGTCTTCCAGCTGGTCGACGTCGGCTGAACCGGGCAACGAGAGGGGCGGCGAGGACATGGGCGGTGAGGTTGACCCAGGCGGCGGTCGGCATCGGCTCCGGCCAGGCGTGGCCGGGCGTCGCGTGCGGGGGGCGGGCCCGCCGTGCGGGCGTCCCAGCCGGGAACGCCCGACCGAGGCCGACCTCGAGGACTCCGGGCCGCATGGCCTCCAGAAGTTCGACCTGGGGCTGGTGCCGGCGTCCGTCACGCCGCCCCGCACCTGGCGGCGGGCCGCCTGGTTCACGGGCATCGCCACCGCGGCCGCGCTGACCGGCCTCGTCGGCATGAGCGTTGCCCTGTTCAGCCCCCGTCCCGAGTTCTCCATCGACTCGTTGCCCGCCGTGCCCACCGGGCAGCCGATGCCCCGGCTGGAGCTGGTGCCCGGTCCGGACCGGCAGACCTTCCCCTCCCCCCCGACCGCGGTGGTGGACCAGTCGGAGCACGAGGGTTCCGCGTCCTCCCACAGGGGGGAGGGCATCCGGACGGAGGGCCCCGACGACGAGGCGGGTGGCGGGCAGGCCGAGGGCGCCGAGGAGTCCCCCGGCACCCCGGACGAGGGCGCCGGTTCCTCAGGGGCCGACCCCGAGGTCAGCACGCTGGGTCCGACGACCACCGCGGCCCGTCCCGAGCAGGCGAGCGGGGTGACCACCGACGAGTACAAGCACCAGACGGTGGCCTTCCTGGACTCGGTGGTGCACGACCTCCCGGCCGCCTACGCGTTGTTGGGAGGCCGGCTGCGAGCGGCGGGCCTGCCCGCGCTGCGGGATCGGTACGAGGACGTGCGGGACATCTCGATCGAACACATCCTGATCGATCCGGCCAACGCCACGACGCTGTCCACCCTGGTGGTGACCCGCCCGGACGGCAGCCAGACCAAGGAGTACCGCCAGCTCCGGTTCCGCGACGTGGGCGGCCTGCTCATCGAGGACGACCAGGTGGTCCCGAGACCCGCCGGCTGACACCCCGCCGCCCCGCACCGACCACCCGAACACCACGAACGGGTGAGTCCGGGGAGGAACCCTGGCCACACGTCGGCCCGTCGCGGTAGAGCTGTCACACCCGGCGCGGTCGCGTGCGGCGCACCGGGCGACAGGTATCCGAGGTCGAGGACGGGGTCGTGCGGCGTTCGAGCTCCAGCCTCCACAACGCCGACCCCGCCGGGGGGCCGGCCGCCCAGGCCACCCCGGACGGCGTGCCCGTCCCCGTCGAGGCTCCGCGGGACCGCCAGGGGCGACGGCACGGCCTCGCGTCGGTGGCCGGGGCGCTCGTCCTGTTCGGAGCCGTCGTCGCCACCGACGCCACGACCAGCCTGCGCCCGCCGGACGAGTCCGACCCCGCCGCGCCCCGCCGCCTGGTCGGGCAGGGAGCGCTGGACCCGGGTGAGGTCTCCGCCCTCCTCACGGGGTCGCCTCCGGACAGCACCGGTCCGGGGCCGGCCTCCGACGCTGTGGTCGCCGGCGATGAGATCGGAGACCTCGCGGCGCGGGCCGGGGAGCCGACGGTCGACCCGCGGGCGCCCAGCCGCCGCCCCCGGAGCCAGGACGACCTGGTCCTCCTCTTCTACCGGCTCCTCGACGAGGACCCCGAGCGTGCGATGGACCTGCTGGCCCCCGAACTGTCCCAGCCCGACCCCGGCCGGCTGGTCAGCGCGTGGCGGGCCGTATCCTCGGTCGAAGTGCTGAGCGCCGTGCGCCGTGGTGGCCAGCGGGTGCTGGCGACCGTCGCGATCGAGCACCCGAACGGTGGCCGGTTCCGTGCCCAACACCTCGTCTCGTTGAGCGGGTCGGCTCCTTGGCGGATCATTCAGGTCGAACTGGTGTCAGCCCAACAGGGTTAAAGTCGCACCGGGTGTCTTCTCCGGCCGGGTGGCCCGAGCGGCCACCGGTTCGGACGCGGACGCACGGATGGAACACGAACGCTCACCGGCCGCGGGACGACGACGGGACCAGTGGGACGCGGGTCCCCCGGCGGGGTGAGCAGGAATGGGAGCTGCCAGTGAGCGACGAGGGTGGCCTGGTCGCTGGACGGTACCGGCTGGAGAAGCGCATCGGCAGCGGCGCGATGGGCGTCGTCTGGAAGGGTGCGGACGAGCGGCTCGGCCGGGTCATCGCGATCAAGCAGTTACTTCCCCAGGGTGGCCTGAGCCCCTCCGAAGCGGAGGAGGCGCGACAGCGCGCCATGCGTGAGGGCCGGATCGCGGCTCGTCTCCAGCACCAGAACGCCATCGCCGTCTACGACGTCGCCGAGGACTCCGAGGGCCAGCCCTGCCTGATCATGGAGTACCTGCCCTCCAGCAGCCTCGCCGCCGTGCTCTCGGAGCAGGGCACCCTTCCCCCGAGGGAGGTCGCCCGCATCGGCGAGCAGGTGGCCGCGGCGCTCGCGGCCGCCCACGCCGCGGGAATCGTGCACCGCGACATCAAACCGGGCAACATCCTGCTCGGCGACCACGGCGTTGTCAAGATCACCGACTTCGGCATCTCCCGCGCGACCGGCGACGTCACGGTCACCAAGACGGGAATGCTCGCCGGCACGCCCGCCTACCTCGCTCCCGAGGTGGCCAAGGGGTACGACCCGGGGTTCGCGGCCGACGTGTTCTCCCTCGGGGCGACGCTCTACGCGGCGGTGGAGGGCGAACCGCCCTTCGGGGTGCACGAGAACACCCTCGCCCTGCTCCACATGGTCGCCGCCGGCCGGGTGAACCCGCCGCGCCACGCGGGACCGCTGACCGCGCTGATGATGCGGTTGCTGCGAGCGGAACCGATCGAACGGCCGACGATGGCGCAGGTGCGGGAAGGGCTGCACGCCGTCGCCACCGGCCAGCCGGTTCCGGCGACGGCGATGCCCTCCTCCCCGCCCGGAACGACGGCGGGGAACGGGGGCCCCGCCCGGCAGCCGGGGCCGATCGCCGCCGCCGCGACCACACCGGTCCCGCCCGCGAACGGTCAGCAGGGGCCCCGGACCGACCCGCCGAGGCCGGCCAGGCCCGAGCCCACCAGGGTGGGGCCGAACCCGTTCGCCGACGACCCGCCCCCACCCGCCCAGCACACCCCGCACGGCGGTCCACCCCGGGAACGGGCCCACCAGGCGCACTCCCCGGCGCGCCCCGGCCCACCGCCCACCGCGACCAGCCAGGGCTCCGCCCCGCCTCCGGACGTCACGTCGCGCCGCAGGGCGATGGCGCTGACCGGGATCGCCGTCGTCGCCGCCGCCCTCATCGGCGTGCTGCTGGCGAGCGTGATCTTCGACAACAGCGATGACTCGATCGACGCCGGCACCGACGGACGGCTCACCGGTGCGGAGGCCTCCCTGGAGGTCTCCGCGACCTCGGAACCAGCCGAACCCGAGGCGCCGCCGGAGACCACGGAGGAGACGACCACCGAGGAGACGGCTCCGGAGCCACCGCCGACGACGGAGGCGAACCGTGTCGAGGAGACCGAGGAGGCCGAGGAGCCGGAGGACCCCGAGGACATCGCCGAGCGGTACGAGGACGCCGCCGAGGACTACTACGACTTGCTGCCCGACGACGTCGAGGACGCCTGGCTGCTGCTCGCCCCCTCCGCCCAGAACGACCCCGAGAGCTACCGGAACTGGTGGGGCTCGGTGGAGGACGTCGACATCCGGGGCAACCCCCGCTACAACGGCGACGGCACCGTCGACATCAAGGTGCGGTACGAGATGAAGGAGCACGGCCGCCGGTCGAACGAGACCGTGCGCCTGTACTTCGAGGAGATCGACGGGCGGTTGTTGATCGCCGACTCGCACCCGGTGTGAGCCCGGCGGGCAGGGAGGGCGCCCGCCTCGGCGCGGCGTGGGCGACGCCGGACGCCCCCGGCACCGCCGGCGCCCCCTCGCACCGCCACCGGTCGGTCGGCACCTCGTCCGGCCGGGTCAGATCAGCCGGCGGTCGCTGGCCCACCGGGACAGCTCGTAGCGGTTGGACAGCTGGGTCTTGCGCAGCACGCTGGACACGTGCGTCTCGACGGTCTTGACCGAGATGAACAGCTCGGACGCGATCTCCTTGTAGGCGTACCCCCGCGCCAACAGCCTGAGCACCTCACGCTCGCGGGGAGTCAGCAGGTCCAGCTCGGGGTCACTGATGGGCGGCGCGCCGGGGCGGTCGGCGAAGGCGTCCAACACGAAACCCGCGAGCCGGGGTGAGAAGACGGCGTCCCCGTTGCGGACCCGCACCACCGCGTCGACCAACTCCCGGGCCGAGATCGTCTTCGTGACGTACCCCCGGGCGCCCGCGCGGATCACGGCGATCACGTCCTCGGCGGCGTCCGAGACGGACAGGGCGAGGAACACCACGGAGGACCGCGTGGAGCGGACCCTGCGCAGCACCTCCGCGCCGCCCCCGTCGGGCATGTGCACGTCCAGCAGCACGACGTCCGGTTGGTAGTGGGCGACACCGGCCACCGCCTCGGCCACCGACCCCGCCTCCCCCACCACCGTGACGGCGTCGCCCGCCCGCTCCAGTTCGGCCCGCACCCCGGTGCGGAACAGCGCGTGGTCGTCGACCAGGAAGACCCGGACGGGCTCACGTCCGCTGGTCGGCGTCTGTTCGCTGCTGTTCATGTGGTCGCCTCCACCTCGCCGGCCCGCCGTCCGTGCCGGCGGTACCGCGTCTACTGCCTGTTCGCGTCCCGGGGCACCCGCAGTTGGACCTCCGTGCCCTCCCCGGGCGCGGTCCGAATCCTGGCGCTCCCGCCGTTGCGCTCCATCCTGCCTCGGATCGAGTCGGCGACGCCGTGCCGGTCCGCCGGCACCGCCTCCTGGTCGAAGCCCTTCCCCCGGTCCCGCACGAAGAACTCCACCTGGCTGGGTTCGACCTCCACGTACACGCTGACCTCACCGACCTCGGCGTGCTTCGCCGCGTTGACGACGGCCTCCCTGGTCGCGGAGACGGCGGCGGCGATCCGCTCGTCCAGCACGCAGTCGCCGACCACCACCTGCTGCACCTTGATGGCGAAGGTGTCCTCCACCTCGCCGCAGGCCTCGGCGATGACCTCCGACAGCGACCTGCCGACGGGGCTGTGGGGAGCCGCCGAAGCGCTGTCGGTGGGGTCGGCGGCGGGCGACGCCGACCCGGTGGGGCTCTGCGGCCCCGCCGCCGACCCGCCGCTGCCCCCGCGTCCGTAACCCGACGGCCCGTACAACCAGCCGCGGAGCTGCCGTTCCTGGCTGCGGGCGAGCCGCCGCACCTCCTTGGTGTCCTCGGCCTGCTTCTGGATCAACGCCAGGGTCTGGAGTACCGAGTCGTGCAGGTGGGCTGCGATCTCCGCCCGCTCCTGGGAGCGGATCCGCGCCCGCCGCTCCTCGTCCAGCGCCCGAACCGTCCGCAACCACCAGGGCACGGTGAGCACGGCGGCCCCGGCGAGGGTGGCGATCACCGCGAGGAGGCCGAACTGGAGCTGGTTGAGGTCGAGGCTGCCGACCAGGAACAGCGCGATGCCGGTGACGACCAGTGCGGACCCGGCCAGGGTCCGGGCCAGGGCGGAACGCCCGCCCTGCCCGACGAAGACCCCCCGCATGCCCGAGCGCGCGCCGGCCGCCCAACGCCGGCGCTGCGCGTCGTCGGCCTCCCGCCACACCACCGCTCCGCCGACGAGCACGACCAGCAGCGGGACCACGAACATGCTGCCGAAGGAGCCGGCGGCGACCAACGCGCCGATACCCAGCATGACGACGGCGACGGTCTGCTGGCGCTCGCTGGACGACGGGTCCTTCCCGGTGTCCACCGGCCGCTGCGGGATGAAGGCCCACAGCAGGGCGTAAGCGAGCAGACCGACACCGTTCCACACCGTGAGCAGCGCGAAGAAGGCGCGGACCCAGAGCACCTTGACGCCGAGGTGGTCGGCGACCCCGCCCGCGACCCCGGCCAGTGCCCGCGCCGACCGTCTCCGGCGCAACGGCACCCGGCTCGCGGGGTGCTCCCTGCTCGAGGGGGCACCGCCGTGGGGCGGCTGGGACGCGGCGCGGTGGGTACGCGGTTCGTCCGCGGCGTCCGACCGAACGTCCGGATTGCTGTTCAGCTGAGCGGCCACGGGACCCATCGTCACACCGGGGCTCCCCCCGGTCATCGGGGGTGCACCCCCGTTCCCGCCCCGGGCCCTCCGGGACCCTTTCAGGGAGCACCCTGATGTGCTGGCGGCGCCCCCCGGGCGACCATGGGGTCAGCCGGCGGGCAGCCACGGACGTCAGCGGAACCAGGTGCTCCCGCGGCCACCCGGCGGCAACGAACGAGGGGACGGTGCATCGCAGTGAACTACTCCGAGCGGGGGCCGGGTGGCCAGCCCGGCGGCTCCACGGCGGGTGAGGACCACCGAGGGGCGGCTCCGTTCACCCATGCTCCCGGGGCGTCCTCGGGCGCCCGACCGCCCAGGCGCGGCGACCAGGGCGTCGAGGAGGTCCTCCGCGAGATGTGGCGGACCCGACCGGACCGCCCGGTGGACAACCGCAAGATCGCGGGTGTCGCCTCCGGGATCGCCCGCCGCTACCAGATCGACCCGATCCTGGCCCGGGTCGGGTTCGTCGTGCTCGCCACGATCGGCGGGGCCGGTCTGGTCCTGTACCTGCTGGGGTGGCTCCTGCTCGCCCAGGAGGGTGACGAGGCCGCCCCCGCCGAGTCGCTGCTCGGCCGCGGTTCCACCAGTTCCTCCCCCGGTATGCCGATCGCCCTGGGGGCGCTGATCGTGATCAGCACGATCATCATGTTGAACAACAGCACGCTGACCCTCGTCACGGGGCTGGCCCTGGGAGGCGGTGCGCTGTTCCTGCTCCACCGCCAGCGCCCGGGGGACGAGCGCCAGCCGACCACCACGCTGGGCGCGGCCGCGGCCGACCCGGGTTGGCGGGCCTGGTCGGCATCGAACATGCACGCGACGGGGACGACCACGGCGGGCACCGCGCCGCCGCCTCCTCCCTCCGCCGAGGACACCGCCGACTACGAGCCGAGGACGGGATCCGGCTCCGCCCCCGGACCGGGCTCCGGGACGGACACCGTCCACGGCGGCCCCCCGGACTGGGACCCGTTGGGCGTCGCTCCGTTCGCCTGGGACCTCCCTGACCCCGGTACGGGTCTGGCCGAACGCGAGGAGGAGCCACCCGCCGAGCCGGCCCGACGGTCCAAGGTCACCCCGATCACCCTGGCCGCCGCCTTGGTCGTGCTGGCGATCGGCATCCTGGACGGGCCCGGGCTGAGCTGGGGTTGGCTGCACCTGACCGGTGCCGTGCTCGCCGTGCTCGGCGCCGGACTCGTGGTGGGTGCCTTCGTGCGGGGCGGCCGGGGGCTGATCTGGGTGGCCGGGCCCCTCGCGGTGCTGACGCTGCTGGCCGGTCTCGTTCTGCCCCCGGCGTCCGCCTGGCAGGGGGCCGGCAACCACATGTGGACCGTCTCCGAGGTCAGCCAGCTGCGCGAGGAGTACCTGCTCTCGACCGGGCGAATCGACCTCGACCTCTCCGAGCTGACCGTCCCGGACGGGGAGACGGTGCGAACCAGGGTCGAGGTCGGCATGGCCGGGGACGCCCGGGTCCTCCTGCCCCCGGAGCTGCCCGTCAACGTCACGTGCAGCGTCAACCTCGGCAACCAGTCCTGCCTGGGGACCGAGTCCAACGGCACCAACCTGGTCGAGCGGGTCAGCACCGTGGACACCGTCGACGAGCCGGAGTCCGGCGTCCTCGACCTGGAGGTCCACATCGGGATGGGAACCCTGGAGGTCGTGCGGTGAGCAGTGGGAAGAACGTCCGTCGGCGGGGTGTCGACCTGGGGACGCTGATCGCGGGACTGGCCACCCTGGGTGTCGCCGCCTACGCGCTCGGCGGCGGAGCCAGGTACCTGGGCACCAACGACCTGCGTGTGGGCCTGGCCGCGGTGGCGGTCTTCGTCGGAGTGCTGATCCTGGCGCTGTCCCTGCGCTCCCGGAACGGGCGGGGGTGACGGGCCGCGCACCGCACGACACCCCGTGATGGTGCCGTTACCGTGTGGGCGTGAGCAACGCGGATTCGTTCCCCGACCCCGACTCGCCGGCCGTGACCCCCACCCCCCGGGGGTGCTGGCTCGCCGGGACGGAGGAACCGGGGCGGGCGGGCGACCAGCCGGTGTCCCACCCCTACGACGGCAGCGAGGTGGCGACGGTCTCGATCCCGGACGACGAGCAGGTGCGGACAGCGATCACCCTGGCCGCCTCGGCCCACGACCGGTCGCACGCCTTCGGCCCGGCCGAGCGCGCCAGGGTGCTGGAGCTGGTCGCGCGGCGGCTGGTCTCCGAGGCCGAGGACACCGCCGAGACCGTCACCGCCGAAAGCGGCAAACCGTTGACGTGGGCCAGGGCCGAGGTCGAACACGCCGTCGCCGTCCTGCGGGCCGGGGCGGCGGCCAGCGCCGCCGCCAACCACGGGACGGCCGGCACCGGGTCCCGGTGGCACGGCCACGGCGAGGTGGTGGTCAGCCGCCGGCTCCCCGCCGGCCCGGCGCTCGGGCTGGTGTCCTCGGACGATCCGCTGCTCAGCGCGGTAACCTGGGCGACGGCCGCGGTCGTCGTGGGAGCGCCGCTCCTGCTCGCTCCCCCACCCGCGACACCGTTGTCCGCCCTGCTCGTCGGAGAACTGTTCGCCTCCACGGAACTGCCGAGGGGTGAGCTGTCCGTACTTCCCCTCGAACCGGCCAGGCTCCCTGAACTCGGTTGGGACCAGCACGTCCGCGTTCTGGCGCCCGCCGTCCCCGACGGGGACGGGTTCCCCCGGCTGGGCCCCGCCCGCCCCGACGGCCCGGGGGACACGGCGGTGCTGGTGGCGGCGGACTGGTCGTCCCCGGCCGACCTCGACGTGGTCGCCAGGCTCGTGGTGGACGGGGCGATGGCCCAGGCCGGTCGGTCCGCCGCCTCCGTCCGGCGGGTGGTCGTGCCCGCCGCCTCCGCCGAGGACCTCGTGCGCCGCATCGTGACCACGACCGGCGCACTCACCACGGGCAGCCCCCATGACCCGGCGGTGGAGGTGGGGCCGCTCGGCGACGAGCTGGCGGCCCGGACCGCGCAGCGCTGGGTCGAACGCGCCGTGTCGGCGGGAGCCGTGCTGCGAGCCGGTGGTCGACGCGACGGGGGCGTCCTCGAACCCACCGTCCTCAGCTCCATGCCGCCCCGGTCCGACGTGTGGTCCGAGCCCGCCCCGCTCGGCCCGGTGCTGTTGGTCGCGGAAGCCGAGGACGACGCGGCCGCCACGGACACCGTGACCCGGTCCGCGCCCGGCCGACTGGCGGTGTTCACCCGCCGGTTCGGCCCGGCTCTCACCGCCCTCACCCGGGGCCCGGCGGCGGAGGTCGTGGTCGGCGGGCTCCCGTCCGTGTGGCCGCTCGCCGCCTTCGACGCGGCGGAGACGGCCGCCCGGTCCGCGCTGGACGCGGCGGTCGAGGCCCTCACCGTGGAACGCCGCCTGGTCCTCCGGGGCGGGACCGGTGGGTGGCTCGGCTGACCACCGCACCGGGTCCCCCTGGGGCGGTCAGCGCCGAACCGTCAGGCCGACCTTCTGGAACTCCTTGAGGTCGGAGTAACCGGTCTTCGCCATCGCACGCCGGAGGGCGCCGAACAGGTTCACCGTCCCGTACGGCTCCGAGGACGGCCCGAACAACAGGGTCTCCAGGTCGTGCGGCGGGTTCAACGACGGGTAGAGGTCGCTCCGGGGCAGCGACGGGTGCGCCCCCGCCGCGGTCCAGTAGTAGCCCTGGGCCGGCGCCTCGGAGGCGGTGGCCAACGACTCACCCAGCACGACGGCGTCCGCGCCGCAGGCGATCGCCTTGGCGATGTCACCCGAGTTGCGGATTCCGCCGTCGGCGAGGACGTGCACGTACCGCCCGCCGGTCTCGTCCAGGTAGTCGCGACGCGCCGACGCCGCGTCCGCGATCGCGGTGGCCATCGGAACGCCGATGCCCAGCGTCTGGGTGGTGGTCGTCGCCGAGGAGTCGCCGAACCCGACGATCACCCCGGCGGCGCCCGTGCGCATCAGGTGCATCGCGGTGCGGTAGTCGCCGACACCGCCCGCGATCACCGGAACGTCGAGGTCGCCGATGAACCGCTTGAGGTTCAGCGGCTCCCCCCCCCCCCCCCCCCCCCCCGCGGG
>NZ_AGVX02000127.1 GCF_000239155.1 Actinoalloteichus spitiensis RMV-1378 | reverse complement strand
CCCGCCACTTCACCCTGTGGCGCGAGCTGACCGCCCGGTCCACGCCCACCTCCGCCGACCGCTCCCCCACCGGGGACCCCGCCTCGGCCGGCTCACCCGCCGAGGGCGGGTGAGCGGAGGAGGGCGACCGCGCCTCCGAGCACCGGCGGCGACCCCCTGGTGACCACCGGGGCAGTCGCGGCAGGGCACCACCCGGGGTCTCCCCGGCCGTGCCCACCAGCACCACCACTACGAGAAGGGAGCCGATGATGACCGCGACGCAGGACGTCGACCGCGCCGCGCCCGCCGGCCCGTCGTTCGAGGACCGGGTTCGCCGGGTGGCGGACGCGGCCCACCGGATGCGCCACCACGTGCTGAACATGGGTGAGGTGCAGGGGCAGGGCTACGTCGGCCAGGCCCTCGGCGTCGCCGACGTGCTCGCCGTGATGTACCGGGACCAGCTGCGGCTGCGGCCGGCCGACCCGCACTGGGACGAGCGCGACCGTTTCCTGCTCTCCATCGGGCACTACGCGATCGCCCTGTACGCGGCGCTGGCCGAGGCGGGGGTGATCCCCGTCGAGGAACTGGAGACCTACGGCTCGGACGAGAGCCGCCTGCCGATGTCCGGCATGGCCTCCTACACGCCCGGGATGGAGATCTCCGGCGGATCGCTGGGCCACGGCCTGGGCGTCGGGGTCGGGATGGCGCTGGGCCTGCGGCACCGGGGCGTCGGTTCCCGGGTGGTGAACCTCCTCTCCGACGGTGAGCTCGACGAGGGCTCCACCTGGGAGGCCGCCATGGGCGCGGCGCACCACCGGTTGGGGAACCTGACCGCCGTGGTGGACATGAACGCCCTCCAGGCGGACGGACCGACGGCCGGTGTGCTGGCCATCGAGCCGGTGGAGCGCAAGTGGGAGGCCTTCGGCTGGCACACCGTGCGGGTGGACGGCAACGACGTGCCCGCGCTGCTGCGCGCCTTCGACGGCCTGGCCGAGGTCGACGCCGACACCCCCCGGGTCGTCATCTGCGACACCCGGATCGGGTCCGGGGTCCCGCTGCTGGAGACCAGGGAGAAGGCGCACTTCATGCGCATCGACGAGCACGAGTGGCAGATCGCCAGGGACCAACTCGACCAGGGAGCGCAGCGATGAGCACGACGACGAGGAAGCGGCTGACCACTTCGGCGATGATCGCCTCGTTCGTCGACGAGGGGCAGCGCACCACCCCCGCGCCGTTCGGGCACGCCCTGTCCCGGCTCGCGGAGGAACGCCCCGAGGTCGTCGGGCTGACCGCCGACCTGGGCAAGTACACCGACATGCACGTCTTCGCCCAGGCGCACCCGGACCGCTTCTTCCAGATGGGCATGTCCGAACAGCTGCTGCTCGGCGCCGCCGCCGGGATGGCCGAGGTGGGGCTGGTGCCCTTCGCCTCCACCTACTCGGTGTTCGCGACGCGGCGCGCCTACGACTTCCTGTGCCTGGACGCCGCCGAGCCGGGGCTGAACGTCAACATCGTGGGAGGGCTGCCGGGCCTGACGACGGGCTACGGGCCCAGCCACCAGGCGACGGAGGACATCGCGATCCTGCGGGGCATGCCCGGGCTGACGATCGTGGACCCCTGCGACTCGGTGGACATCGAGCAGGCCGTTCCGGCGTTGGCCGAGGTGTCCGGTCCCACCTACCTGCGGTTGTTGCGGGGCAGGGTTCCCACGGTGCTCGACGAGTACGACTACACCTTCGAGGTGGGTCGGGCCGCCGAGCTGCGCACCGGCCGTGACGTGACGCTGGTGTCCAGCGGGCTGATGACGATGCGGGCGTTGTCGGCGGCCGAGCGGCTGGCCGAGCACCGGGTCGACGTCGGGGTGCTGCACGTTCCGACGATCAAACCGTTGGACACCGAGGCCGTGCTGCGGGTCGGCAGGTCCGACCGGCTGGTCGTGACGGTGGAGAACCACAGCGTGGTCGGTGGGCTCGGCGAGGCCGTGGCGTCCTGCCTGGCGTTCGGCGGCGCCGCGCGCAACCTGGTGCCGGTCGCCCTGCCCGACGAGTTCCTGGCCGCCGGGGCGCTGCCCACCCTGCACGACCGGTACGGGTTGTCCACCGACCGCCTGGTGCGCCGGGTGCTGGACGCGCTGGAGGTGTGATCCGGACCTCCGGCCGCCCGCCGGGCTCGCCCGGCTCCAGTGGGGGATGTGCTCCCGGGCCCGGAATGGGGCCGGGGCCGGTCGGGGTGCGGTGCGCGGCCGGGGTGGGGAGCCTGATCGGCTCCCCACCCCGTGTTCCCTGCCTGGTGGTCTCAGCTGGCGGCGTCGGTCACTCGAAGATCACGTCGGAGCAGTTGTAGAAGGCCTCCGGGCTGTCGGAGCGCTGCCAGATCGAGTAGATGATGTGCCGGCCGCTCTTGTCGGGCAGGTCGGCGGACCAGGTGTACTCGGCGCCGTGCGGGCCGCTGCCGTTGATCGGCGGGTCGGTGACGACGTCGAAGGGCTCGGGCTCCAGGTCGGACCACTTCAGCGGCTGGGTCGGGTCCCAACCGTCCTTGGTGACGTACTGGTACCAGGTTCCGGGGTGCGGGGCCCAGGCGTTGTAGCGGATGGTCACCGTCTCACCGGCGGGCATGGTCGTGGTGGGCCAGTCGGTCCTGGCCTGGTTGTAGGCGGCGTAGGTGTCACCGGGGCCGCACAGGCGCCCGTCGGGGATGATCTCCTGGTGGCGGCCGCCCGCGTCGGGGAGGAGGTTGCCGAACCAGTTCCACAGCGCGTTCTTGCCGCCCATCTCGATGGCGTCGGCGCAGGCCGGGTTGGTCGGGTCGAGGTCACCGCCGACGCCACCCGCGAGGCCGTCCACGTAGCAGGCGTAGGTCCTGGTCGCGGGGTAGGTCAGGCCGCCGTGCGCCAAGGCCACCTGGGGCGGGATCGCGAGGGCGAACATCCCGGCGAGGCCGGCCAGCAGGCCGAAGAACCTCAGTTTTCCTTTCACCTTCACCTTGGTCTCCTTGATCGACTGGTCAGCGTTGGTCAGTCGTCCGCTCCCCACCGTCCGCGCCGGTCGACCACGGTCGACCACCAGGACGGGCCGCGTCTGGCCCGACGCCGCCGCCGGTGGTCGACCGGCCGCCCGGGGCCGTCCGCGTCGCCCGAGGTGCTGGTTGGCGCGGTCTCCGCTTGGCTGCCGCCGGAGGAACGACCCACGGGATAACTGGGAGCGCTCCCAGATTGGGGGCCGCACGCACGGTGTGTCAACACCTGGTCAGCCACCCACCCCGCAAATACTCCTGTTGCCGCACCGGGCCGGCTCCGAAGGTCCCAGCGCGGGCCCGAGGTCCCCGCGTCCTTCGGTACCACTGAGCAGGGGAAAGTCCGTCGGAACCCCACGCGGTCGGGGGGTCGCGGGTTCTCTCCGGGCGACCGGACCGAGCGGACGGCCCGCGACCACCGGTCGCTCCGGAGCCGGGACGGCGCAACCGGTTCCGCGACCACGGCCACCTCCGGGCGGCCACGGGTTCCGGCACCTCGCACGGCGGTGGCGGCCGTTGTTCTTCCTGGTCACCCGGCTGTCTCCCCGAGCGTCCGGCGATGGCGTCGACCACGGCGGCCACCCCGGTCGACCCGTCGAGATCCGGCACCGCCCACAATTGTTGGAGCGCTCCCACCACTCGGCGCCCCAAAGCGACGCTCCCCTGGTGCCCTCCGTGCGGCCGGGGCGGCGAGGCGAGCCCGGGTGACCACGGCGCACCCCGACCGCCGGACGACGCGTCGACCCGGGGGCGGGGCCCGCCGTCATCGACGAGGCCACGCCACCCTCCACCGTTGCGGCCACGTCAGGAACCGCCACCGTCCCGCGCCCGGCCACGGGCCGGCCACGGGCCGGCCACCGACCCCGCGGCCTCCTCCGCCGGTGGCCGGCTGGCGGGGCGCGAGGGTCCCGGGCGCGGTACTCGTGGCGGGTCCTCGGGGGCCAGCGACCGGCGGGCACCGCCGGACCACCGCGCGACACCCCCTGACGGCGCGTCACACACCCCCGGGCCACCGCCCGCCCCTGGCCGGTCGGGCGGCCCGGAGCGAGACACCGGAGGCCGGTGCGCCGCCCCCGGGAGCGGCCCACCGACGTGCGCGGCGCCGCTACCGGGAGGTCGGCGCGCGGTCGGCGACCCAGGCGACACCGTCGGGGTAGCGGTGCGCGGCGCGGGAGGCGGTGCGGATCTGCGCGGAGAAACCGGGCCGTTCGGGGGCGAGGTACCGGCCGCCACGCACCCGCACCGGGTCCACGAAGTGCTCGTGCAGGTGGTCGACGTACTCGATGACCCGGTCGTCCCAGCTCCCGCTGACCGCGAGGAAGTCGAACATGGCGAGGTGCTGGACGAGTTCGCACAGGCCCACCCCGCCGGCGTGCGGGCACACCGGACGGCCGAACTTCGCCGCCAGCAACAGGATCGCGACGTTCTCGTTCACCCCGGCCACCCGCGCCGCGTCGATCTGCACGACGTCGATGGCCTCGGCCTGGAGGAACTGCTTGAACATGACGCGGTTGTGGATGTGCTCGCCGCTGGCCACCCGCACCGGGGCCACGCCCCGCCGGATGGCGGCGTGGCCGAGCACGTCGTCGGGGCTGGTCGGTTCCTCGATCCACCACGGGTCGTACGGGGCCAGGGCCCGCGTCCAGTCGATCGCCTCGGCCACGTCCCACCGCTGGTTGGCGTCGATGGCGATGCGCACGTCGGGGCCGGCGATCTCCCTGGCGACCCGCAGCCGCCGCAGGTCGTCGTCGAGGTCCGCGCCGACCTTGAGCTTGATCTGGGTGAACCCGGCCGCCAGTGCCTCCCGGACGAGCCTGGTCAACTTCGCGTCGTCGTAGCCGAGCCAGCCGGGCGAGGTGGTGTAGGCGGGGTAGCCCTCGGCGAGCAGGCGTCGCTCCCGACCGGCGCGGCCCTCCCGGGCCGCGCGCAGGATGTCCAGGGCCTCCTGCCTGGTCAGGGCGTCGCTGAGGTAGCGGAAGTCGACGAGGTCGACGACCTCCTCCGGTTCCAGGTCCGCCAGCAGCCGCCACAGCGGCTTGCCCTCGCGCTTGGCCCGCAGGTCCCACAGCGCGTTGACCACCGCGGAGATCGCCATGTGCACGACCCCCTTCTCCGGCCCGAGCCAGCGCAACTGGCTGTCGTGGACGAGGGAGCGCCACAGCCCGCCCAGGTCGGCGAGGGTCTCGTCCAGCGGCCGGCCGACGAGGGCCGGCGCGAGGGTGCGGATCGCCGCCACCTGCACGTCGTTGCCCCGCCCGATGGTGAAGGCGAAGCCGTGCCCCTCCAGGCCGTCGGCGGCGTCGGTGCGCACCACCACGTAGGCGGCCGAGTAGTCGGGGTCGGGGTTCATCGCGTCCGACCCGTCCAGCTCGCGGGAGGTCGGGAAGCGGATGTCCTGGGTGTCGATGGCGAGGATCGAGGCGGTCATGGAGTCCTTCTCAGGGGTCGTCCCGCGCCGGGTCGGCGCGGGTTGTCGGCCGCGAACCGCGACCGGGTGCCCGGTCCGGGCGGCCTCCCTCCGGGACAGAGGAGGCCACCCGGACCGGACGCATCAGGTGCCGTCCATGCCCTCACCGAAGTAGAAGCCGGGCTGGGTGGACTGCATGTAGCCCATGGACTCGGCGGCGAGGCTCGCCCGGTAGTCCCGGTCGTGCAGGAACGTCGGGAACCGGTACTCGGTGGGGATCGTCGTCGTGTAGATCCGGATCTCGCTGCGGTCGTGCACGTAGAAGACCTCCTCGCGCCAGTCGCCGAAGACGTCTCCGTAGCCCAGCACGGCGTAGCGGTCGGTGCCACCGAACGGGTCGGCCTCCGCCGTGACGAGGTTGACCAGTTCCTCGTTCTTGTAGTCCCACTTGTCGATGTAGACGCCGTCGAGCAGCTCCCGGAGCAGGTCGCCGTCCCACCAGATGCCGTAGTTCACGCTGGCGGGTCGGGTGCCGATCCGCTCGCCCTTGGCGTTGTAGAGGCCGTCGACGGGGGGCACCACCTCGACGATGCCCTGCGGGTTGGGGCGGCCTCCCCACACCTCCAGGCCCGGGTGGCGGGGGTCGATGTCGGCGGCCATGCCCCGGCCCACGTCGTCCCACTTCTCGCCGGTCGGCCCCCACAGCAGGTCGCCCTCCTCGGCGCCCCGCAGGTGGATCGGGTTGCTGTAGTGGCTGTTGACCTCCTGGACGTAGAAGATCTCCAGCCCGTCGCGTTCCGGGTCGATGTCGGTCATGTGGACCCGGTCGCCGTGGCCCTCGCCGGTGATCCACAGGGTGGACCCGTCGTCGTCGATGGCGATGCTGCCGTTGATGATCTCGTCGCGGCCGTCGCCGTCGATGTCCCCGGTGCGCAGGTTGTGGAACCCGGCGCCCTTCGGGTAGCGGCCGTTCTCGTCGGTCGGGCGGTTCCACTGCCACCGCAGGGTGGCCTTCTCACCGTCGAAGTCCCAGGCCTCGGCGACCATTTTGGCGTAGGTGCCGCGCAGGGTGATCAGGCTCGGGTTGGCCTCGGGACCGTCCAGGTAGGCCACGGTCATCAGGTTGCGTTCGGACCGGTTGCCCCGGTCGTCGCCCCAGACCCCCGGTTCGCCCCGGTCGATCCAGTCCTGGCGTTCGATGGTCTCGCCGGTGGCGCCGTCGAGGATCTCGACGTACTCCGGCCCGTCGAAGACCCGCCAGTTCTGACTGGCCCGGTAGTCGATGATGCCGTCGCCGTTGAGGTCCTCGTCCACCTCGCTGGACTTGTAGATGACCTCGGCCCGGCCGTCACCGTTGAGGTCGTGCACGAGGTAGGGCGTGTACCAGATTCCGGTGCGCAGGTTGACGCCCAGGTCGCGCCGCCAGAGGAATTCGCCCTTGCTGGAGTACCCCTCCAGCTTGTAGGTGTCCCGTGGCTCCTCGCCCTTGGACGGGTCGATGTTCTGGTCGCCCCGTTTGATCACGTAGTCCATCTCGCCGTCGCCGTCGAGGTCGCCGACGGCGACATGGCGGGCGGTCTGGTCGATGTCGTCGGCGAGGTCGAAGGAGAAGAACGGCCGGTCCTCGGAGCCGGCGGGCAGCGTGTAGGAGCCGCGCTGGTTGTCCCGGCCACCGTTGCGGACGGCGTGGACGTGGTAGGTGTTCTCCCTGGCGGGGTCGGCCTCCTCGTCCACCCAGTAGGTGGCTCCGGTGATGGGCGCCCGGTTGAGCTTGGTGCGCCGGCCGTCGGTCTCCCGGAACAGGTGGAAGGCGACGTCGGCGCGGTCGGTCTCCAACAGCCGCCAGCTGACGTGGACGGCGTCGCCGTCGTGCACGGCGATCACGCCGCGCCCCAGTTGCTGCTCGGCGCCGCCATAGCCGCGCGGGATGCCGAAGCCGGTGGTCGACGACGAGTCGGGTTCGGCCACGGCCGCTCCCGAGGCGAGCGCCGTCGGCAGGGCGACGGCGGCGGTGATGGCGAGCGCACCGACGGCCACGCGTCTGGGGCGCTTCCGGAACGTCATGGGACAACCTCCGAGTTGGGATGCCGTGATCCACGCTGATCGGACGGAACAGCCCGGATAGGTAGGATGTATCTTGCTCTCGTTCCACCGATGAGCAAGGGATCCGGTGCCATTCTTGGCCGATACCTGACAGATGTCGGATGACTTGCCAGCCTGCACGGCCCCCGGGTCCTGCGTGGCGGCCGCGGCGCGCTCGGCCGCTCGAGGACGACCAACCGGCGCGGGAGGAGGACCGCCCGAGGGAGGACGCGCCACCCCGGTCGGTCCGATCCGACCTGGTGCTTGCGGCCGACTGGTGTCAGCGCCGAGGACGGCCCCCGGGAAACGTGAACATGAATGCCCCCGAACCGGGGACGCGGTGCTCCCTGCGACGCCCACGCACCCATCGCACACTGGGGACGGTGCCGGGGTTCGGGACACCGTCGACGGACTCCTCGACGGGTCACCGCCGGACGTCCCGCGCGGCGGCGCCTGACGTGTCCCGCCAGCCGCTGCCGGCACGATCGACGGAAGGACCCCTGGTGCGTTCGACATCGCGCGACCCCCGAACCGTCCCCCTCCCCCGCCGGTCCCGCCGCCTCCTCCCGGGTGCGCGTCGGGGGCGGGCGGGCGCGGG
>NZ_AGVX02000128.1 GCF_000239155.1 Actinoalloteichus spitiensis RMV-1378 | reverse complement strand
GCGGACGGTCGGCGGCGCGGGCGCGGCGGGCCTGCCGTGCCGCGGGGCTCAGCGGGTGGGGGCGGTACCGATGACGACGGTGGCCGCCGCGTCCGGCGCGTTGGCGACGGTGGCGTCGAGCCCGTCTCCCCGCAACACCGCCACCGCCGGCCCGGCCTGCCGGCCGCTGGTCTCGACGAGCAGGTGACCGCCGGGGGACAACCACCGCGTGGCCTCCGCGCTGACCCGGCGGAGCAGGTCGAGGCCGTCGCCGCCACCGTCGAGCGCGACCCGGGCCTCGTACAGCCTGGCCTCGGGGGGAAGCAGGGCGATCTCCCCGGTGGGAACGTAGGGGACGTTGGCCAGCAGCACGTCCACCCCACCGCGCAGCCCGGGAGGCAGGGGGGCGTAGAGGTCGCCCAGGAACACCTGGCCGGCGAGGCCGGCCAGGTTGTCCCGCGCGCACGCCACGGCGGCGGGGTCGATGTCGCTGGCGTAGACGCGGACACCGGGACGCCGCCTGGCCAGCGCCACCGCCACCGCCCCCGACCCGCAGCACAGGTCCACCACGACGTCACCGGGGCCGGTCACCTCGGCGGCGCGGTCGACGAGGAACTCGGTGCGGCGCCGGGGGACGAACACGCCGGGAGCCACCCTGATGCGGCATCCGGCGAACTCGGCCCAGCCGAGCAGGTGTTCGAGGGGCAGCCCGGCGACCCGGCGGTGGAGGAGGGCGTCGAGGTGCGCCGGGGACCGGGCGGCGTCGCGCAGCAGGCGGGCCTCGTCCTCGGCGAACACGCAGCCCGCCGCCCGCAGCGCGTCGACGACGGGATCGGAGGGCGGTGGGGTCGGCGTGTTCGGCACAGGGGGCCTCCGGTCTGCCGAGCGGGTGGGGGCACCCTCCCCGGACGCCGGCCCGGTCGGGCCACCGACACTCGCCGAGTTGATCTTCGTGCGAGGACAACTGTACTCCTCGGGTGGGGCCGGCGGAGTGAATCAGGGCGGGGACGTCGCCTTCCTCGACCAGCGCCGCGAGCTACGGCCCGTTGCGGAATACCGGGACGCCACCAGCGGCGACGGGGCCGCATTCGACGAGCACTTCGACGAACGCAAGGTCGAACTCGGCTCCTGCGGGATCCCTGCGGCGCACCCGGCAAGCACGGACACGCCCGCATCCGCTGCCCCGTGCCGCACGTCAACTCGACGATGCCCGCCCGGATCGACGAACTCGAAACCGACCTGCTCGACCGCCGCACCCGCGCCGAAGCCAAAGGGCTGGGCCGGCGAGATCGACGGCATCGACATGCCCTTGACCTTCCTGCGGGCCAAGCGTGATGACACCCAGCGCCGGCTTCGGCCGACCTGCCGTCGACCTCGGGATTCCGGTCCTCGCGCGAGCTGCTGACCAGCAGGGGAACACCCCGTGACTGTCGACCTGTTCATGAACGTGCTCAGTCCTGAAGCGGGACTGGCCACTCCCTGCCAGGGCAGGGTGATCAGTTGGCCCCGCCGGCACGACCTGGGCCAAGGGTTGGGGCCAGCTCCCGCACCGGCCCCAACCCCGTGCTCAGAGGGCCTTCGTGTAGTGGACGTTCGGGAACGGCGTGAAGCCGAGCGACTCGTACAACGCGCGCGCCGAGGCGTGGAAGTCGTCCCCGCCCGTTCCGACGGAGACCACCGCCGTCCCGGCGGTTCTCATGTGTGCCACCGCGTGCTCGACCAACGCCCGCCCTGCTCCGAGGCGTCTGTGCTCTGCTGCCACCGCGAGGATGTCGACCTCGCCGTGCCGCTGGGCCTCCTGGATGATCCAACCGATGTAGCCCGCCACCTGTCCCTTGACGCAGGCGACCGCGGCGAACCTGCCGTGCTCAGGATCATGCACGGCGTTCACGTGGCGTCGGTAGTCCTCCTTCCAGTCCCCGTGCCGGTTCATGAACACGGGGTCGCCAACCACCGGGCGGAAAGAGTCCTCGTAGAACGGCCTGAAGACATCGATCGTCAGGTCGAGAACAGCGGGGAGATCCTCGGTTCGCAGTGGACGAATGTCCATAGGAGTGCGCCTTTCGCCGCGAGCAAGATCCTGGGAATCGTTACCCACCCCCGGGGCCACCACAGCCCCGTCTCGTGGGCCACCCTTCAGATACGGGGCCGACCTGCCGCGAAGCACTCCATACCGGCGATGGTACCGGGCACCGAGCATCGGCAATCAAGGCGTCACCGGGACGGAACGGACTTCTGCGTCACCGCGGAGGCATCAGGAATCGGACACGTCCACCGGCGCACAACCGAGCACGCATTCCCCCGCACCGGCCAGAGGACACCCCGGAGAACCCGGCCAGTCGAGGTGCGGACAAGGCGCCGGCGGACCGCCAGTGCCCTGGTGATCCGCCGGGCGGGGGTGGCCTCCTCCGGGGCGTCCTGCCCGTGCCCAGCTCCGGTTCCTCCTGCTCCAGGCGGGCTGGTGATCGACAGGGGCGGCGAACCGGAGGGCACCGTCGGCCACGGCGCGGGACCCCGGACACCGGCCGGGACACGCCGCCTCCCCGCCGTCAGCCTCGCTGGCCCTCCGGCCAGTGCGCGGGGCGTTGCAGCCCGGGAGGGATCTTGGTGGTCCCGTCCCCCGTGGCGGCCTCGAGCTGCGACTGGATGAGGAACACGGCGTGGCGCAGGTCGGCGCCGGACAGGTCGGCGTCCCGCAGGTCGGCGCCGAGCAGGTCCGCCCACCGCAGATCCGCGCCGCGCAGGTCCGCGGCGATCAGGTAGGCCCCCCGCAGGGTGGCGCCCCGCAGGTCCGCCCGCCGCAGACGCGCCCCCATCAGGTCAGCGCCCCGGTGGTCGCGGCCGGCCACGGGTGCCTCGGCGCGGGCCAGGTCGCCGGCCCGCCCCAGCAGGGCACCGACCTCGGCTCGCAGCGCGGGCAGGTCCAGCCCCAGCAGGACCTCGGCGTCGGCGTCGGCCAGTGCGGTGGCCCGAGTGAGCACCGCGTCGAGGTCGGCGTGCACCGGGCGGGCGGCGGGCAGGGCCAGTGCGGCGGTGAGATACCAGCGCAGTTCGTTGAGCTGCCGCATCACCGGGAACACCGCGAACATGGGTCCGGCGACACCGGGGTCGCCCCGCCAGTCCCGCCCTCCGAAGGTGACCTGGGTGACCTGTTGGCCGGCTCCGAAGCAGTCGAAGACGGTGCACCCGGCGAACCCCCGGGGGCGGAGCTGGTCGTGGATGCCGCAGGCGTGGTCCTCCCGCAGGTGGGAGCACGGTTGGCCGGCGTCCTTGCTCACCGCGAAGTCCTGGGAGGCGGTGAAGGGGAGCGCGACGCAGCACAACCCGACGCACCGTTGGCAGTCCGCGCGCAGGGTCGTCTCGGCGGCGGGTCCAGGCGTTGGTGGCTCTGCCACGGATGTTCCCCTCTCCCCGGCCGGGTTCGGGAGGCCGGCGTGGTGTCGCGGGGGAGTCTGGCAGTCGCCGGGTGTCCGGTCGGGGGCGGGGCGTCCTCGGTGGCCTGCCCCCGACCGGCGCGGTGCCTCAGCTCAGGTGCGCGTCCAGGACGGGGATCAGGGTTTCCTCCTCGTAGTCCAGGTGGCCGAGCACCTCCCCGGTCAGCTGGTCCACCCGCTCCACCAGTTCGTCCCGGTCGAGGTCGGTGCGGTCCAGGACCGCCCGCAGTTCGGTGAGCGCGGCGGCGATCCGCTCGTGTTCCTCGTCCAACCGGTCCAGGACCGCACCCAACTCGGGGTGGCGGGCGCGCAGCGCCGGGAACAGGTGCTCGTCCTCCAACCGGTGGTGCGCGCCGAGCCCGGCGCACAGCGTCAGGCAGTTCATCCTCAGCTGGACCCCCAGGCCCGTGCCGGCCGAGGTGACCTCGGCGCGGACCAGGTCGAGTTCCCGGCGGAAGGCGTCGTGCACCATGCGCAGGCCCGCGCCGGGGGACGGCCAGGACGGCGGTCCGGGGAGTTCCCGCAGCGCCACCACGGGAATGGTGCGGGAGGTGTTCTCCTGGTACCGCGCCCATTCCGGGTCGGACTCGACGGCGCGGGCGAAGGCCGCGTCCCGTTCCGGGCCGCGCAGGACCTCGGCCTCCGCCTGGTAGGTGAACACCCCGTCCTCGACGGTCACCCGGGGGTGGGCGACGAGGTTGTGGAACCAGGCGGGGTGCCGGGGTGCTCCGCCGGCGGAGGCGATGACGAGGATGCGTTCTCCCCCGTCGGGCAGGTAGCCCAGGGGAACGGTGTGGGGGGCGCCGCTGCGCGCTCCGGTCGTGGTCAGCAGCAGGAGTCGGGTGCCGTCGACGGGGCCACCCACTCGGCCCTCGTTGGCGCGGAACTCCTCGATGATCGACGTCGTGACGTCAGGGGACGGGGACATGTGCGGTGTTCTCTCCCGGGGAGTCGAGGTGTGGCCGAGCGCCACACGGCAGGGGGCGGCCAGTGCGTGAACGCCCGACCCGGCGTGGCCTGGAGCGGCGGGGGGAGCCGGGTGGGGCGCGGGCGCGCGGTGTCGGTCCCGTGCGCGGGAACGGCGCGCGGAGGGGTGGAGGATCGACGGCCACCGTGCGGGGACGACGGCGGGGGCCGGCGACGGAGGGGCGGGCGGAGCGCGTGCCCGCACCGTGCTCACGCCAGGGCCGGGAGCCCCATTCGTGATTGGCCCATGGCCGACCCGGCAGTCACGATCATCACACTAGTAGATGATGGCGACCACTCAATCGGGTGGGCCGTTCCGGTGTGGGTACTCGGAACGAGAAGGGATCGGGTGCTCCGGGGCGCCGTCCTGGGTCGGCCGGCGCGCCCAGCCCGAACCGGCGTGGTGTCCGGGCGGGAGTGCTCACCCCCCGGGCTGGCGGTCGCGGACGCCGCGGGGCGGAGGAGCTGGTCACGGGATATTCGGTGGTCGGGGTGGGCCGCCGGGTGGCACACTCCGCCGGTGCCGAGCCCGCGGGTCGACCTCCTCCTCCGTCAGCTGGACATCGCCTGGGCGTTGTTCTCCCACCACGTCCGCGATCTCGACGATGCCACCTGCCTGTGGGAACCCGATCCCCACTGCTGGACGGTGCGACCCGACGAGCGGGGCCGGTGGCTGCCCGACTGGCAGGTGCCCGAACCCGACCCCGTCCCGGCCCAGACCATCGGGTGGATCACCTGGCACCTCGGCTACTGGTGGACCACCACCCTGGAGCACTGCTTCGGCGCGGGTGCCCCGGAGCGCACCGACATCACCTGGCCGGGTGGCGCGGTGGAGACCGTCGCCTGGCTTGATGATCTCCACCAGCGGTGGCGGGCGGAACTGGGGCGGCTGACCGAGGAGGACCTGGAGGCGACCGACCGGGTCGAGGGCCTGCCCTGGGGTCGCGGGTTGCGCTTGGTCGACATCGCCGGCTGGGTCACGGTGGAGCTGACGAAGAACGTCGCCGAGGTGGGTGCGGTCCGGCATTTGTGCGCCCTGCGGTCGGCCCGGTCGACTTCCCCACCGGGGTGAGCCGCCTCCGGTGCCCTCCCGCCGCTCACCGGGTCAGACCGCGCCCGCCGGAGACCGAGACCACCTCCCCGTTGACGTGGCCGTTGGCGGCGGAGCCCAGGTAGACGACGGTGGCGGCGATGTCCTCCGGGTAGGAGAGCCGCCCGGTCGGGGTGCGCCCCGCTTCGGCGTCGATGACCGCCTGGCCGTGGTCGGGCAGGGAGCGGACCCGGTCGGTCAGGGTGAAGCCGGGGCGGACGACGTTGGTCAGGATCCCGTGTCGGGCCTCCCGGGCGGCCATCACCCGGGCCACGCCCTCCAGCGCCGCCTTGGCCGCGGGGTAGGCCACCGGCCCGGGCAGCGGTTGGTCGACCAGGTCGGTGGAGATCACCACGATGCGTCCCCATCCGGCGGCGCGCATGTCGGGGAGCGCCTCGTCGACCAGGGCGACGGTCCCGGTGGTGTTGGCGGCGAACGAGGCGGCGAGCGCGCCGGCGGTGTCGGCCTCGCGGGGCGGCCAGGACACGGCGTTGGCCACGAGGACCGTGACCGCTCCCAGGTCGCGGCGGATGCGCCGCGCCGCCCGCGTGATCGAGGCGGGGTCGGTGAGGTCGAGGTGGACGGCGAGGGCCGTTCCCCCCTCCTGCTCGATCGTCTCCACCAGGGCCCGCGCCTCGGTCTCCGCCTGGTACCAGGTGGCGGCGACCAGCGCTCCCTCGCGGGCGAGGGTCCTCGCGGTGGCGTGGCCGATGGCTCCGGAGGCTCCCGTGACGAGTGCGACGCGGCGGTCGAGTCCGAGGTCCATGCGCACCCCAATTAGTTAGTCGACTTATGGTTAGCCGACTATATACCGGTAGGATGCCGCGGTGGAACCGAGTGCGGCGATCCGGATCAACCGGACCCTGAACAAACTCAGCAAGCTCTACCGGGCCGCCAAGGCGCGGCGACTCGCCGAGCTCGGGCTGCATCCCGGCCAGGAGGTGCTGCTGTGGATCCTCGCCAGGGAACGGCACGGCATGACCGTCTCGGAACTCGCCGCGCGCCTGGGCGTCGAACCGCCCACCGCCACCCGCAGCCTCGCCCGCCTGGAGGACGGCGGCTGGTTCCGCCGGGAACCGGTCGCCACCGACCGGCGGCAGGTCCGCATCGTGGTCACCGACGCCGGGCGAGCCCTCGTCCCCGAGATCGAACGGGCCTGGGCCGACCTCGCCGAGCACACCCTCGGTGACCTCGACCCGGCCGACCGGGAGACCGCCCTCACCGTCCTCGACCAGGCGACCAGCCGGCTGCGGAACCTCGTCGGGGATGCCGCGCTCACCGAGGACTGAACCCCGCGACACCCCGCGCCCCGCCGCCGTCCCGGAACCCCCAGCGGAACCCGGCGGGTACGCGCGGCACCGCGTGGGCACGGCCGACACGGCGGGACACCACCAGAGGCCACCACGAACAGGACCGAACCTGACCTGATCCCCTCCTACCGTCCTCCCCATGACGACCACCACCCCCACCGAGGGCCTGCCCCGCTACGTCGCCGTGACCTTCGACTGCGCCGACCCGGCCGCCCTCGCCCGCTTCTACCACCAGGCACTGGGACTGCCGGTCATCCACTCCAGCGACCACTTCGTGCTCCTCGGTGTCCACGGTGGCCCGGACCTGGGCTTCACCCGCGTGGAGGACTACCAGCCGCCGACCTGGCCAGCACCCGCCCGGGGAAAGCAGGCCCACCTCGAGCTGGGCGTCGAGGACCTCGACGGCGCACGGGACCGGCTGGTCGCGCTGGGCGCGGTCGAGGCCGTGGACCAACCCGCGCCGGACCGGTGGCGCGTCCTGCTGGACCCCGCCGGCCACCCGTTCTGCCTGTCCACCCTCGTCTGAGCCCGTGCGGCCTTCTCCCCCCACACACCCGGAGAAGGCCGCCCACACACGCCCGACCCCGCGGACCACGCCCGAGGCGGACCAGCGGGAAGGGACACCCGCCCTGGCTGATCGTCGACGCCGTGCACCGCAACCACGGCGTCGACCCCGACCAGGGGACGGACGGGCGGGGTGGACGAACGCGGCCTGGCTCGCCGAGCGGCCCCTCATCCGGGTCGCCCCCCGGTCCGGCCTCCTCCGGGAGTCCCGGCTCACCGCCGTCCTCCCCGCCGAGGGCGGCGCCCCGGGGAGCGTGACGCCGGCACCCCGTTCGGCCACGAGCGGGTCCCCCCGGTGAACGCCTGGAGCAACCAGGAGGAGGCCCTGGCCCACCCGCACCGCCGACCAGCGGCCGCACCCGCTCCACCAGGTCGACTCGCACGCCCAGGCACTCCACCGGATCGACCCGGCGCCGGCCCGGCCCCCGCTCCCGCCCGCGTTCCCCGTCGACCCCCCGACTCGGCGGCGGTGGTGAGCGCCGGGTTCGACCGCCTGGCCGCCACCGGGGCGCTCACCCAGGACCAGGTCAGGGCACCGGAGGGCACGATGGACCGGTACCGGGCGGCCCTGCCGGCCGCTCTTCGCTGCTCGACCAGGGGGACCGGAGGCCGCACGAGCCCCGTGGGGTCAGGGCGGCACGGTGTCCCCCTCGACGTCGAGTCCACGGTCCACGCTCCCGCGCGGGTCGCTCTTCGGGGTCGTCACGGTCGCCTTCTCCACCAGCACCCCGGGCGGGGGCGGCGGGAGGCCCGGCCCCGCGGGCGGCTACCGCGTTCACCCGCGAGATCCGCACCGTCCCGACGAGGTCGCCGTCCTGCTGGGAGACGCGGTCATACCCGAACCCCGGTGTGGCCGAGCACGAACGCGCGCCCGACACCGAGGGCACCCTCGCCCTGATGGAGCCCTGCCACCCGCTCACCGGGCTCGCCGCCGGGGACGGCCGCCTCGCCCCGCTCCCGGGGAACCCGGGATCACCCCTGGTGCGCCCGCGGATCGGGTGAGTGGGCGGGCGGCCCGGGGCGGTCGGGACGGGCGGTTCCGCCGCGCACCACCGGCACACACCGCCGACCGCCGCCCCGATCGGGTGAGGGAGGGGCGGTGCGGTCGGGGGAAGCACGGGAAACGGGGTGCCTCCCGGCGGCGGGTTTTGCCAGGGTGAGCGGATGAACCCCCAGCACGAACCGGCCCCGGCCGGGCACCACCACGCACCCGCGGCCCCCATCACCACACCGGTGACGGCGAGCCTGGTGCGCGGCGCCCTCGACCTGGAACACGGCCAGTACGGCCTGCTGCCCCACCGCCTCCCGGCCTGGGCCCGCGCCCAGATCCCCGACCAGCACCTGGGGCTGGCCGAGGCCAGGCCCGCCGGCGTCCGGCTGGCGTTCCGCACCCGCGCCACCACCCTGGAACTCGACGCGCACCGGACGACGACCCGCTACGCCGGGATGGCCGATCTCGCGCTCCCCGAGGGTGTCTACGACCTCGTCGTGGACGGCGGGCTGACCGCGCGGGGCGTCCTGTCCGGCGGTGACGTCCTGACCCTGGACCCCTCCACCGGTGACACGAGCACCGTGCCCGGACCCGTGGGCACCGTCCGGTTCACCGACCTCCCCGACAGGGTCAAGGACGTCGAGATCTGGTTGCCGCACACCGAGATCACCCAACTCGTCGCGTTGCGCAGTGACGCGCCCCTCGACGCCAGCCCGGGACAGGGCCGCAGGGTGTGGCTGCACCACGGCAGCTCGATCAGCCACGGCTCCAACGCGGCCAGCCCCACCTCCACCTGGCCAGCCGTGGCCGCCTCCCTCGGCGGGGTGGACCTCGTCAACCTCGGATTCGGCGGCGGAGCGCTGCTGGACCCCTTCACCGCGCGCAGCATGCGGGACACCCCCGCCGACCTGATCAGCGTCAAGATCGGCATCAGCCTCGTCAACGTCGACCTGATGCGACTGCGGGCCTTCACCCCGGCGGTGGACGGCTTCCTCGACACCCTGCGGGAGGGCCACCCGGGCATCCCCCTGCTGGTGATCTCCCCGCTGCTCTGCCCCCTGCACGAGGACACCCCCGGTCCCCTGGTGCCCGACTCGAGCTCGGGCACCCTGGCGTTCCGTGCCCTGGGTGACCCGGCCGAGCGGACCGCCGGCAAGCTCACGCTCACCGTGATCCGCGACGAACTCGCGCGCGTCGTCAGCCGCCGCGCGGCCCAGGACCCGCACCTGCACTACCTCGACGGGCTCGACCTCTACGGCAGGGGGGACGCCGAGGACCTCCCTCTGCCCGACGGTCTCCACCCGGACACCGCGACGCACCACCGGATCGGCGAGCGGTTCGCCGCCCGCGTCTTCGGAGCCGGCGGCCCCTTCGCCGCCGCCGGCTGACCCCGGCTATCCCGCCGGCGGCAGTGGTCGAGGGAGCCGAGGGGCGCGCGGGTGGTGGGCCGGCCGGGCCGGCCACGAGGCGACACCCCTCGACGACCCGACCGGTGGGGTCGCGCCCGCGTCACCGCGCCCCCGTGCCCACCGGCCGGTAGCGGGCCGAGCTGCTCAGCGCTCCTCGGGCAGCAGGGGGAGGAGCTGCACGAGGGCGGCCACCGGCACGCCCCCCGAGGGGCGGGAGGGGGAGGGACGGGCACGCTCCCGATACCTCGCCACGAGGCGGCGCATCGACGCGGCCAGCTCCGCCGCCTCCTCGGGACACAGGTGCAGGACGGCGGTGAACGACGCGGCGTCCGGTGTCGACGGCTCGGCCACCTCCCGGTGCCGCGACCCACCCGGGTCCTCCGCCGCCACCGCCACCCCGTCCTTCGACGGCAGGGTGGCGGTGCGCCTCGGGTGCGGGTCGGGATCCTCAGTCGGGCCCCAGCGCAACCGCCAGGGCCGGGCACGTCCGTCGTCGGAGGGCACCTCCTCGATGAGGCCGTGCCGGGCGAGCTGGCGGAGGTGGAAGGAGCAGACGCCGGAGCTGCGGCCCAGGCGGGCCCCGGCCTCGCTCGAGGTGAGACTGCCGTGCTCGGCGAGCAGGTCCAGCAGGGCGACCCGCACCGGGTGGTCGGGCAGGCTGCGCCGGGAGCGGCGCCTGCCCCCGCCTGGTGTGGAGGGAGACCTCGGATCAACGTCCATTTTGCAAAGTCTGCTACTTTGCAGAATGTCCGATCACGGCGGCCCCCCGCACGGTGGTGTCCCACGGGACGCGGAGGAGCCGCCCAGGGAGCAGGGAAGGCACCGGTGCACGATGGATGTCCAGGCAGGGGCGGCACGGGACCGACGAGTGCGACTGCGGGGAATCCCCGTGGACTCCTACCCCCGCGTTCCGCCCGAGGTCGAGCGGGGCGCGGTCCGTCGCATCACCGTGGTGGGTGAGGAGGTGCTGCGGCGCCCGTGCCGTGAGGTCACCGAGTTCGGCACCGCCGCACTCGCCCAGCTGGTGGACGACATGTTCGCCACCAACCAGGCGGCCGAGGGCGCGGCCCTGGCCGCCAACCAGGTCGGCGTGGACCTGCGGGTGTTCGTGTGGGACATGACCGACGAGTGGGGGATCCGCCACGTCGGCCACATCCTCAACCCCGTCCTCGACGAGATCCCGGCCGACCAGCGGCGGCTGGTCGAGGAACCCGAGGGCTGCCTGTCGGTGCCCGGGCCCTACCGGGTGGTGGCCCGCCCCGACCGGGTGGTGGCCCGAGGCCAGGACCTGGACGGAAACCCCCTGGTCATCGAGGGCAGGGGCTACTTCGCCCGGTGTCTGCGCCACGAGACCGACCACCTCAACGGTCAGCTGTACCTGGACAGGCTGTCCGGGAGGGAACGGAAATCCGCTCTGCGGGAGATGGCCGCCTCCCAGGACCGGGTCTTCGCCCGACGGGCCGCCCTGGCCGCGGCGATGGGCAAATGAGGACAGCGCCGCCTCGCCCCCGGCCCGGCGCCCGCCGCGACCCGACCGGAACCCCCGGCGGAGAAGGGACACCGCCCCCGGTCGCTGGTCCTGGCACCCACCACCCAGCCCAGCGGGGTGGAGATGCGGCCCGTCGGGGAGAGCGGCCGACCACTCGTCCCGACGCGGACGGCGGCCGCGCCCCAACGGCCCGTCCCCGGTCCTACCGCGCGGAAGGTGCGGGCCGTGAACATCCGGGGCCACCTCCCGTGCGGCCGATCTCATCAGTAGGCCGCGGTGACCTGGCGATCCCCGCTGGGGTTCTCCAGTTCGTCCAGCACGGCCACCGCGAGGTCCTCCGCCGAGATCCGGGAAGTTCCATCGGCGGCCGTGACCAGTGTGGTGGTGCCACGCCGGTACCCACCGGTCCGACGGCCGGGTTCGAGCAACGCGGGCGGGCTCAGGTAGACCCAGTCGGCGGGGTGGACCCGGCAGGCGGCCAGCTGCGCGATGCTGGCGCCGGCGATGGCGCGCACGGCTGGCGGCACGTACCGCGCGTCGTCGAACACCAGGCCACCGGACGGCCCTCGCAGCGGAGCGGAACCGCCGATGACCAGGACACGGGCGCCGGTCGCCTCGGCGGCGTCCAGCAGCGCCGTGGTGGTCGCGGTGACGGTGTCCTCCGCACCCGGGGCGGGTCGGGTGGCGCCGACCACCGCGTCGGCACCCTCGAACACCCCGGTCATGCGGTCGACATCGGTCACATCGCCGTGCGTGATCTCCACCTGCGCGGGCAGGTGTTCGGGACGCGTCTCCCGGAACACGGCGGTGACGTGGTGGCCCCGCTCGACGGCTTCGGTCACGACACGGGAACCGGCCATCCCGGCGGCTCCGACCACGATGATCCTCATGAGGTGGTTTCCTTTCGCTTGACTGTCCGAACGAGGTTCGGGGTGGCCTGGCTCGCCACGATCGCGGCCAGGCAGAGCGCGAACCCGACCAGTTGGAGGGGGCCGAGGAGCTCACCGAGCAGGACCGCCCCCAGCAGGGCCGCCACCAGCGGCGAGAGCAGGGTGAGCACGGCCACCGAGGTCACCGGGAGTGCCGTGATGCCCCGGAACCACAGGATGTAGGCGAGGAGCCCGCCCGGCAGGCCCAGCCAGAGGTAGCCGAGCACGGCGGGGGTGTCGACCGGTGGCGGCGGGCCCTCGACCAGCAGCATGAGGGGTACCAGGAACAGACCACCGGCCGCGAGCTGCCAACCCGCGAACGCGGTCGCACCCACACCGGCCGGTCGTCCCCACCGTTTGGTCAACGTCACCCCGAACGCCATCGCCACCGCACCGCCCAGACCCGCGAGGAGCCCGACCGCGTCGAACACCACGTCCGGACCGAGGACCACCAGGCCCACCCCCGCGACCCCCGCGACCCCCC
>NZ_AGVX02000129.1 GCF_000239155.1 Actinoalloteichus spitiensis RMV-1378 | reverse complement strand
TCGGAGGGCGGGTGGGGCCGCCAGGGAGCGGCGGGTGGCGCGGCGGCCCTGGCGCGGTCACGGTCGTACTGGCGGCGCAGGAGCGGGTCGGTCAGCGTCTCGTAGGCGTCCTGGAGCAGCCGGAACGCGCCCGCCGTGCCCCCCGCGTCCGGGTGCATCGTCTTGGCGAGCTGGCGGTAGGCCGACTTGACCTCGGCGGTGGTCGCGTCACGGGACACACCGAGCAGTTCGTAGTGGTCGACCACGGTGCGGAACTCCGATCGCCATCAGTACGTGCGCGAGGACGGTGGGAGAGGCGTGGTGGACGGGGCGAACCGCCGGTGCCTCCCCCGCGCCGTCGTCGATCATGGTGCCGGGGCGCTCCGGCACGGTTCTCCGGGGGGAGGTTCACGGTGTGTGACGGCCCCGGGGCCGGGTTCGCGGCCCTCGGGCTCCAGGGGCGGGAGTTCCCGGGCCCGGAGAACGGTGCCCTCTCCGCTCACCTGCCGGGGTGGCGCCGGCCCCGACCCCGCGCCGCCACCGCACGGGTGCCGGGGCCAGCAGCTGGCCGCGCCGGGGAGCGGTGGTCCCCGGTGGACACCCGTGCTCCCTGGGCCGGTCCCGCCGGGCGGGCCGGAGCGGCCCGCCCGCTCCGGGGCGAGGTTGTCGAGGACCACGCTCGGTCGCCCAACCGCTCCCGCGCGTTGTGCGGTGTGCCCGGCCGGGGCCCGGGCGGCGTCCCGGCTCGTGGCCCGGGTCCGCCTGGTCCCCGGTGGAGCGTGGATGACGGCGACTGGCGGCGTGCTCGCTCGTCCCCGGACGGGCTTCCGGTGGGTGCTGGGGCTCGACGGCTGGCCTCCGCTGGGGTGCGTGACCCGTCCACCCGGGTGGAGCCGGAACCGGGCGGAGGACCCACCGGGCCGGCGGGCTCCCGGCCCCGGCGTCGTCCACCCAGGGCCATTGTGGGCCAACGATGTCCCGCCGGGCCAGGGTGGCCGTTCGGCGGGGCACACCGGAGTCCCGGCCCGGTGCGGTGGCGGAGGCCGTTCCGCCAGGACGCGCCGGTCAGCGCGGGCGGCCCCGGTCCACGCTGGTGCGGGAGACGGCGGCGGGGGTGGCCGACCACGGCGACCACCCCCCGTCGTCTCCGGCGCGATCAGGGTTTGCGACCGACACCGCCGAGCAGCAGGTGGTCGCCCCGCGCGGGCGGGGTGTCCTGCGGGCCGTCCGGCCACCAGTCGAAGAGGTAGCCGAGACCCGGCTCCACCAGCTCCACGCCGTCGAAGAAGCCGGCGATCTGCTCACGGGTGCGGAAGATGCAGCTGCCCATCAGGTGGAGGAACTTGCCCTGGGCCTCCTGCGCCAGCGCGTGGTGCTCGTTGTCGGGCTCCGGCATGTGCAGGTGGCTGATGGCCAGGTAGGAGCCGCTGGCCAGCGCGTCGACGTAGGTCGACATCGCCTCGCCGGGGCGGTCCTCGTCCGGGACGTGGTGCAGGGTGTTGGAGTGGATCAGGGCGATCGGCTGGGAGAGGTCGAGGTGCGTGCTGATGACCGGGTCCGCGAGCAGCGTCGCCGGGTGCCGCAGGTCGCCGGCCACGAACCTGGTGCGGTCGTTCTCCTCCAACAGGGCACGTCCGTGGGCCGCGACCACCGGGTCGTTGTCGACGTAGACGACCCTGGCCTCGGGGTTCACCCGCTGGGCGGCCTGGTGCGTGTTCTCCGCAGTGGGAAGACCGGAACCCAGGTCGAGGAACTGGGTGATCCCGCCCTCGCCCGCGAGGAACCGGACCACCCGGATCAGCCACGCTCGGCAGAGCCGGCCGGTGTCTGCGGCCTCGGGGGCGATCTGGAGGATCTGGCGGTAGACCTCCCGGTCCACCTCGAAGTTGTCCTTCCCACCCACGAACGCGTCGTAGACCCTCGCGATGCTGGGCCGGGTGGTGTCGATCTCGCTCGGCAGGAATCCGCCGGTCTGTGCTTCGTCCGCGCCTGACATGTGCAGCAGCCCCACTCACGTAACGCCGGAAATGGATCACCCCAAAGAGTAGGCAAGGGGGTCCGAAGGGTGAACAGTGGCTCCGCTGCCGACTCGACCGACTACTTTCAGTAGTAGAAAGGGGGGTCCTCTGCTGATCAGCAGTCGCGGTCACGCCCGGGCCCGTAGACGGGTCGACCGAGGCGTGCGACCGGAGCACCACGGGTGGACGACTGGGCGGGGCGAACCACGCGGCGCTGGCGACGACCCGCTGGTGCTCACGGACTCGAGCTGCGGGGCTCCACGAACCTCGTGGGCCTCGGCGTCGACTTCGGACTCCCCCGCGTATCCCCGTCCTGCCGAGCCTGGACCCGTTGCGCCCCACCCCAGCATCTCGATGGTGAGGCAGGAGAGGAGTTCGTTCGCGTCGAGGACGGTCGACGTCCCGCTCCCGTTCGCGCCGCTTGGTATACAGGCGGGGTGATCGGCTGGGGCGTGCTGACCGCCCAACCACGGCGTGGAGGCCGCGAGCGCGGGTCGCGCTTCGGGGCGGGGCACCACATGGCGTCCGGCGGTGGGTGGCCGCGTCACCAGCCGCCTCCGGGGTCGGGACGCGGTGCGGGGCGTGCCGGGCGCCCGCCCACGGGGAGGAGGACGAGATGAGCGAGTCGTTGCCGGCGGACCTGGCCTACCGGGGACGGCCGGACCGGGTGCGGGTGAAGGCTTCCCTCCTCGACCAGGTGGGGCACGGTTGCCCTGGCCGGCTGAACCTGGCGACCCGCCCCGGGGTCGCCCCGGCGGACAGGTCCGTCCGCCGCCCCGAGCCGTGGCCGTTCCTGCTCGGTGCCGTGGTCGGCGCGGTCACCTCGGTGCACCGGGGTGCCGACGAGCAGGAGGCGATCCGCGCGGCGGCGCGGGAGGCCAGCAGGAGTGGTGTCGCCCTCCACGCGCTGGCCCGGCGCTTCCTCGACGCGGCGGTGTGGAACTACCTGGAGGCCCACGACGAGCGGGTGGACGAGGTGGGGCCGCTGTCCCTGGTCGGTGAACGGCAGATCACGCACGGGAACCGGGAGCTGACGGCCTGGGGCCTGTACTACGAGAGCCCGGACGGTGCGCTGCGGGAGGTGCGCCGGCTGCGGGTGGGCTCCGCCCGCGACGGCGCGGAGAGCCACCGGTGGGCGGCCGTGGCGGCCAAGCTCGCGCTGGACGGGAGCTCGGCGGACGGCCGGGCGGGCGGTCGCCGGCCCGACCGGGTGACCGTCGTCGAGGTGGGCCTGGGGGACGGTGGCGCGGCGGTGGTCGCCGACCTCCGTTCCGAGGCGCTGGTGCGGGACTTCTACCAGCGGGAGGCCCGCCCGGTCATCGCCGAGCTCATCAGCGGCACCCGGTTGACCCCGGGCCGCGACTGCGACCAGTGCGGGTGGCTGCCCAGCTGTCCCGCGATGCCGCGGGAGGCGGGTTTGCTGGGACTGGCCGAACCCGCCACCCACACCCGCTCGGTCAGCGCGTCCGAACTGGACAGGTACCACGGCTGCCCGGCGCGCTACTTCGGCGACACGGTCCTGCACCTGCCGAAGGAGGACGACACCGGGCCGGCGCAGCTGCGCGGCCTGGCGGTGCACCGGTGGCTGGCCGCCGCCCACGCGAGGCCGGACGCCGCCGCCTGCGCGGTCGAGGACCTGCCCGAGCCGGGCACCGGGGTGCCCGCCCACCACGAGGTGCTGACCGACTCCGAGTACGAGGCGGCCTGGCCTTTCCTCCGGCAGCACGTGGACCGGTGCCCCCTGGGCGACGAGGCGGTGGCGTCCGTGCGGGTCGAACCGGTCCACCGGGTCTACGACCCGACCGCCGACGTGGTGGTGGCCGCCAGCCCGGACCTGGTCTACCGCGCGGGCGCGGCACGCCGGTGGCGGGAGACCAAGAGCACGCTCGGGCACCTGCCGACCGGTGTCGAGGACGCGATGGTCCGTTACCTGGCGTTCGCGGTGGACGTGCTGCTGCTGGCGGCGGTGGTGCGGGCCGACGGGCACGACGGTGGGGGAGCGGTGGAGCTGGAGGTGCTGGGGCCGGAGGAGGCCCGGGTGTACACGGTAGACGTCACCGACGAGGGCCTGGTCGCGGCGGCCCGTCGCCGGGTGGCGGAGGCGGCGGCGCCCTGGAGCCGTGACCTCGACTTCCGGCCGCGCCCGTCCTCGGCCTGCGAGACCTGCCCGGTTGGCGGGTGGTGCCCGAGCAGGGGGGAGCGTCCGGTGGAACCGGTGCCGGCGGGCCGGACGGGTGCCGTGGCCGCCGTCGCGGTGGAGCCGCCACCGTTCTGACCGCCAGGCGGACCGGGCAGGGCGGTGAGACGGCCGGCGGGAACGTCGAGGGCAGGGTGGGTGTTGGGGGTGCGCCGCTCTCGCCGGCTCGCCGCGGTCGCGGGGGTGGCGACTGGGGTCAGGCCGGTCGGAAGGCGGCGAGGACCGCTGTGACCAGCGCGTCGGCGTACTCCGGCGTGAGCGGCCCGTCCCGCAGCAGCCAACGCCGGTAGACCGGCGCGTACAGCAGGTCGAGCACCAGGTCGAGGTCGGCGTCCGCCGCCAGTTGCCCGGCCCGTTGCGCCGCGCGGAGGCGGTCCCGCTTCGCCTGCTCCACGGGGGCGCCCAGTCGTTCGCGGTAGGCGGCCGCCAGCTCGGCGTCGTTGATGATCTCGGTGTTCAGCGCGCGGATCGGTGCCTCGAATGCGGGGTCGGCGAACTCGGCGACGGTCGCCCGCAACACCGTGCGGAGGTCGGCTTCGAGATCCCCGGTGTCGGGGAGGGTCACCTGACCTTCGGCATCCGGCGAACTGAGCGCCAGGATCGAGTCGAGGACGACCGCGCCCTTCGTGGGCCACCACCGGTAGAGGGTCTGCTTGCCCACCCCGGCTCTGGCCGCGATGGCCTCGACGGTGACCCTGGGGTAGCCGAGCTCGACGATGAGTTCCCGCGTCGCGGACAGGATCGCCTGGCGGGACCGTTCGCTGCGCCGCCGGGAGTCGGGCGCCTTCGGGGTGCTCATTGCGCTCAGGGTAGGGGGAGCAGGACGGGACGAGCCGTCTTGCTCCCGGTGGTCGTTCGCGTCCTGGCACGGGCTCCGCCGACGCCCTCCGGAGCGGGCGCCCCGGTCGTCCATGCTCACCCGTGGGTGGTGAGGAACTCGCTGATCGCGTGCCGGGCGAGCTGGCTGCCGAAACCGCCCCAACTGATGTCGAACTGGTGGTCGGCGTAGGGGATCTCCACCAGGGTGTGGTCGACGCCGGCCTCCTCCAGCAGGTCCGCGAACGCCCGGGTCTGGTCGGCCTGTTGGAGGACGTCCCGCCCGCCCTGGATGAGCAGGGTCGGTGGCAGGTCGGCTCGCAGGTAGGTGCTGGGAGAGGCGGGCCCCCAGTCCTCGTCGGCCAGTCGCCAGGTCTCCTCGCTCAGCTGGCGCCAGACGGTCTCGCCCAACCGGGGGTGCCGGCTGATCTCGGCCGTCGCGTCGCCGGGCGCGTACCAGGCGATCACGGCCGACACCTCGGCCGGCTCCGCCGGGGCGTCGCAGGTCGGCCCCAGTTCCTCGGTGGTCGTGTAGGAGGTGAGCAACGCCAGGTACCCGCCGGCCGACTGGCCCATCATGGTGACGCGGTCCGGGTCCGCCCCGTACCGCTCGGCGTTGGCCGCGATCCAGCCCAGCGCGCAGGTGAGGTCGCCGGGCGGTGTTCGCCAGTCCCCGTCGCGGAAGAACCGGTAGTCGACGTCGAAGACCACGTGGTCGAGTTCGGTGAGCCAGACGTCCCACCGGGGGAAGAGGCTCTGCGGGGCTTCCTCGGCTCCACCGTGGACGTTCACGACGATGGGGCGCGGGCGGTCGGGGTCGGGGTCGGTGACCGGTGTCCACACGTCCAGCATCAGGTCCTCGCCGTCCACCTCCGCGTAGCGGACGGTCGCGTCGGGGCCCCGGTCGGCCTCGCTGCTGAGCCCGTCGAGGTAGCCGTCGAGGGCCAGGGTGGCGTCCAGCTCCCGCGCGGTGGACCAGGCGGACAGGCCGGGCAGGGCCCCCAGGATGACCAGCGCGAGGTTCACCGCGACGACGGCGGTGGCGGTCCACCGCCTCCCCCGGCCGGCGGCTCGTCGTCCACCCACGAGCCCGAGGGCCAGGCCCAGGAGTCCCGCCGCGCTGACCAGCAGGCTGAACTCCAGCACCAGGAGACCCACCGCCCACCAGTCGAGGCTCGGCATGGGGAGGAGCGCGGTGGCGGCGGCCGCCACCCCGGCCAGGCCCGTCGCCGCGCCACCGGCGAGGGCGAGCCATCGGCCCAGCTGGCCTAAGCGTCCGTTCGCGCTACTGGACATGGAACCTCCCACGTAGGAATACGGGTGTATCGAATACGACTGTATTCCTACGTGGGGTCATGCGCGAGACTGGGGGTATGCCAAGGCACGTCGACCGCGAGGAACGCCGCCACCACGTGGCGGACGCCCTGCTCCGCATCATCGAGCGCGAGGGGTTGGAGGCGGTCAGCGTGCGCACCGTCTCGGCGGAGGCCGGCTGCTCGGTCGGCGCGGTCCAGCGCTACTTCCGCAGCAAGGACGAGATGCTGCGGTTCGCACTGGAGACCGCCATCACCCGAGCCGCCGGCCGCATGGCGGAGATCCGCCTCGGACCTGGTCTGATGTCCTTCCCCGACGCGCTCCGCGCGGCCGTCGTCGAGTACCTCCCCCTCGACGACGGCCGGCTCGCCGAATCCCGGATCTGGGCCGCCTTCTCCGCGCGCGCCGTTGTCGACCCCACGTTCCGCGCCGTGATCACCGGCCTGGACCGCCCGGCCCGAGACCAGCTCGCCAGGGTGTTCGCCTACGCGGAATCCGTGGGGGAGCTGCCCGCCGGTCACGACCACGAGGCCCTGGCGTGCCTGGTCATCGCGTTGATGGACGGGCTGATGTGGTCGTTGCTGCTGCGGCCCGCCCCCGAGGAACGGTCGGTGCACCTGGCCGCGGTGGACGCCGCCGTCCGGTCGTTGACCGCGACGGTGGGACGACGCGCCGGCGGTGGGGCCGAGCCCGCGCCCTGACCCTTCCACCGGACACACCTCGGGTCGCGGACCGAGCACCGGCCCCGGGTGCGACGGCTCAACCGCCGGGACGGACCAGACCGTGCTCGTAGGCCAGCACGACCGCCTGCACCCGGTCGCGGCAGCCCAGCTTGGCCAACAGGTTGCCGACGTGCGTCTTCACCGTGGACTGCCCCACGACCAGGGTCGCGGCGATCTCGGCGTTGGACAGGCCACGGGCGACCAGCAGGAGGATCTCGTGCTCCCGTTCGGTCAGACCGGGGTGGGCGGGCAGCGGCGTGGGCGCGGGCAGGGGTGGCGGGCTCGAGCGGCGGGCGAACTCGGCGATCAGGCGACGGGTCACCCTCGGCGAAATGAGCCCCTCGCCCCGCGCCGTCGTACGCACCGCCGCCACCAGCTCGTCCGGCTCCACGTCCTTGAGCAGGAAGCCGCTGGCCCCGGCCCGCAGCGCCGCGAAGACGTACTCGTCCAGGTCGAAGGTCGTCACCACCAGCACCGACACTGGAGGATCGAGCCCGGCGCCGGCCAGCCGCTCCAGCGCGGTGATGCCGTCGGTTCCCGGCATGCGCACGTCGAGCAGGACCACGTCCGGCCGGGTACGCAGTACCTCGCGGACGGCTTGGTCGCCGTCGGCCGCCTCGCCCACCACCGCCAGGTCCGGCTCGGCCTCCAGGATGGTGCGCAGGCCCGCGCGCACCATCGCCTGGTCGTCGGCCACCAGCACCCGGATCGTCACTACCGCTCCTCCGGTCCAGTCGGGAACCACGCCGTCACCAGCCAACCCCCGTCCGGTGTCGGCCCGACCCGCAGTCGCCCCGAGGTCTGCCGCACCCGTTCCCGCATGCCCACCAGACCGTAGCCACCGGAGCCCGTCACGTCCTCGCCCGCCGTGGTGGCGGCGCCGTTGCGCACCGCCACCTCAAGGCCCTCCAGAGAACGGACCACGGTCACCGACACCTCGGCGCCGGGCGAGTGCTGGCGGGCGTTGCTGATCGACTCCTGCACCAGCCGGTAGGCGGCG
>NZ_AGVX02000130.1 GCF_000239155.1 Actinoalloteichus spitiensis RMV-1378 | reverse complement strand
CCCCCCCGCCACTGGCGGCTCGACGTCGCGGCGTTCGACCTGCTCGTGGTGGACGGGGACCCGGTGTTCCTGGAGGTCAACGTCAACTGCGACTGGCGGTGGTTCGAGCACCGGGCCCAGGACACCAGGGTGTCGACGGCCACGCACGAGTGGGTCGCGTCGAGGTTCCAGGAGCTGCGGAGTGCGTCTGAAGGTCGCTGAGCACACGAGCGTGCACCTGGCCGAGGGCCGGGTCGTGCTCGATGACTACCTGCGCCACCGGCAGTTCGAGTTGACGGCCCCCCTCGCCCGGCTGTGCTGGGAGTTCCGGTCCTTCGCCGAGACCGACGAGGTCCTCGCCGAACTGGATGTCGAGGAACGGGAGGTCGTGTGGCCGGTGCTCAGGAGGCTCCTCGACGCGGGGGTCCTCGTCGCCGAAGGCACGCCGGAGCACCGAGCGGAGCAACGGCTGCTCGCGGCATGGCGGAACGGCGGACCAGCGGCGCGGCACTACCACTACGCGACCCGCACGTTCCGGGACACCCCCTACGCCGACGCCGACGACCAGGACCGGGCGCTCGCCGCCACGGCGGCCGCCGACCCGCCTCCGCCTCCGCTCACCCGCAGGCGGGAGGAGGGGACCGCCGGGGTGCCCCTCCCACCTGTCAGCGACCAGTGGGCCGATGGCCCCGACGCACCGGATGCCCACGGACTACCGGCCGCTCCCGGGGTGGCAGGGGGCGGTGCGCGTTGGGGGGAGCGGTCCCTGCGCGACGTGCTGCTGGCGCGGCGGACGACGCGCCGGTTCCACTCCCGGCCGGTCGAGGCCGCGCGGTTGGGTGACCTGCTCGCGGTACTCGCCGGTCCGGTCCCGGGTCGGCCAGGGCCGGACCAGGACGGCAACCTCTTCAAGGCCTCGCCCTCCGCCGGCGCCCGCCACCCGATCGAGGTGTATCTGCACGTCGTGAGCGTGGTCGGTCTCGAACCGGGGTGGTACCACTACGACGCCGCCGATCACGTGCTCGAACCCCTCGGGCCTCCGTGGTCGGCGGGGGAGGTGGTCGAGGCCAGTGGTGGCCAGGAATGGGTGGGGGAGGCGGCGGTTCAGCTCTGCCATGTCGCGACGCTCGAGCGGATCTGGTGGAAGTACGACACCGCGCGGGCATATCGGATGGTGCAGGTGGACATGGGCCACCTCTCGCAGACCGCCTACCTGGTGGCGACCGCGATGGAACTCGGCGTCGCGTTCACCGCGGCGCTGCGCGACGAGTCACTCGAGTCCGTGCTCGGCCTGGACCGGGACCGGGAGATCGTGCTGGGGCTCACCGCCCTGGGTTGGCCGGCCGACGGTGGCACGGGCGGTTTGAGATCATGAGCACAGCTGAGGAGGAGAGGTGTTGCCCCGCTCCCCGGGGAGCGGCCCGGATGGCAGGATCCGGTGGAGTTCCGTACGACGCGCAGAACCAGACCGCACGGTTGGTCCGGGCGGGCGACTTCCGTCGAAGTGGCCCCCACGGAAGCCGTCCAGGTTCTAGGCTGCGCGCTGCCCCCGTAGCCCAATAGGCAGAGGCAGGCCCCTTAAAAGGGTCCCAGTGTCGGTTCGAGCCCGACCGGGGGCACAACCCTGAGCCCGACCGCGAACCGGCGGTCAGTGGCGGTTCCGGCGGTGCGGCGTCGCGACGTCAGTCGCGACGCCGTTCTCGATGTCATTGAGCGTCGGCGTCTGTCCCTCCCCGGCGCGGCTCCTCCTGTCAGTCTTTCGGCAGGAAGTGACCCGTGGTTGATCCCGGTGCGCGAATTTCTCACCCGTAAGGGTGCTATCCGGTGGGGAGTGGTCGGTGTGGACGGCGGATTTCCCGGCCAGACCCGGCACCCGGGGGCGAGGCCGGGCCCACCGGTCAGCCCACGGACCGCGCCCACGTGTCCGCGTCGGCGGGTTCGCCGTGTCGTGAGGCCGGTGCCGGCCCTGGCCCCGCTGAACCGCCGCCGGGATCCGTCACCGCGCCCGGAACCGGCACACGGCCGGAGCCCTCCGCAGGCGCGGTGCCAGGACGACCCCGGCCAGGGCCAGCCAGCCGTGGGCGCACCGCCCCGTTCGCCCCCGGCCCTCGGGTGGGAGGGCCTTCGACCGGCGTCCGCAGGCCTCACCCCCGGTCCTTGGCCCGGCCGCGCCCGCGACACCAGCGGCGCCGACACCTGCGGCGCCGACCGCCGGGCGCGGCGCACGCTCGCGCCGCCCCGTCGACCCGCACCCGATCCCGGGCGACCACCCCCGGCACCGCGTTCCGGCGGTCTCACAGGTCGATCCGGTCGCCGTCCGAGGGCACCTCCACCCCGCTGGCCACCACCGCCGCGAACTCCGCCGATGCCGGGTCCACCAGGGGATTGGTGTTGTTCAGGTGGGTGTACAGCCGCCGCGTCCCAGGATGGCAGCGCAACCGGTTGAGCGTCCCGTCCTCCCCGCCCACCGGGAGGTGTCCCATTCCGGCCTGTCCACCGCCCCCGGGCAGCCCCGCGGCATGCCCCAGCTCGTCCCCGGAGTAGAAGGTCCCGTCCAGCACCGCGCAGTCGGCCGCCGCCACCGCCTCGTCCAGCCGGTCCGGCCACCGGGACAGGCACGGCGCGTAGAGCAGTTCCCGCCCCGCCGCCCGGTCCCGCAACCGGTAGGCCACCACCGACGGCCCGACATCGGGAACCCCGGTCCGGTACCTCGGGCGCTTCCCGCTGACCGCCACCGGGGTCGCCGTCAGGCCCTGGCCCAGCTCCCACGGCACGCCCTCGACGGCCTCGTTCCACCGCCAGTCGCCGTAGGCGTCGAGCACGGGCCGCAGGCCGAGCGCTCCGGCGGACGGCGCGGGTCGGTCCAGCGAGGCCAGTACCGCCGCCGGAGCGTGCACCGGCAGGCCCCCGCACTCGCGCAACGAGAACAGCCCCAGCGTGTGGTCCAGCTCCGCGTCCGTCAGCAGCACGCCGCGCAGCGGGGTCTGCCGCCGGCCCGGCCCCGGCCACAGCTCCGGCGTCGCCACGAGCTGCGCGGGGAGGTCAGGGCTCGCGTTGAGCAGCCACCAGTGCTCACCGTCCACCGACACCGCCGCTCCGTCCTGGCGGCGGCGCATCGCCTCGCCCCCGGCGCGGGAACGGGAACACCGGCCGCAGGCGCAGTTCCACTGCGGAAAACCGCCGCCGGCCGCCGTGCCCAGGAGGATCAGCCGCACGGGTCCACCACTGACGGGCCAGCAGCTGCTCCCGGAACCCGGGGGACCCGGCCGGGCGGAAGCCCACGCCACAGCGGCGGTCCGACGGTCGGCTCGGCGACCCCGGAGTCCTCCGGGGCGTCCGCGCGCAGGGCGAGATCCACCAGGCGCCGGTCCGGGGAGAACCGGCAGACCGGGTCGGTGGCCGCCGCATCGCCGGTGAGCTGGAAGGCCTGACAGCGGCAGCCACCGAAGTCGATCTCCCGGCGGTCGCAGCTCCGGCACGGGTCCCGCATCCACCCGGTGCCCCGGAACGCGGTGAACAGCGCCGACTCGTACCAGATCTCGGCCAGCGGACGGTCCTGGACGAACTCCGCCGGCAGCCCGCTGATCACGTCCGCCGTGGGACAGGGCAGGACCCGGCCGTTCGGGGCCACGGTGAACTGCCTGCTGCCCCAGCCGTGCATGCAGGGTTTGGGGTGCTCGCCGTAGTAGTCGGAGAGCACGTAGACGACCTCGGTGCTCCCCGCCAACCGGCGGGTCTCCTCCGCCACGACACGGCGGGCGCGGGCGAGCTGGCGCCGGGTGGGCATCAGCAGCCCTCGGTTGCGCAGTCCCCAACCGTAGTACTGCGTGTTCGCCAACTCCAGCCGGTCGGCCCCCAGGGCCTCGGCGAGCCGGATGATCGCGGCGATGCGGTCCAGGTTGCCCCGGTGCAGCACCACGTTGACCGTGAGCGGGAGGTCCAGCCGGCGGACCACGGCCGCCGCCGCGACCTTGTGGTGGTGAGCTCGCGTGCCGGCCACCCGGTCCCCGGTGCTCGCGTCCGAGTCCTGGAGGCTCAGCTGTACGTGGTCGAGACCGCGCGCCGCCAGCTCCTCCGCCCGTTCCGGGGTCAGCCCCAGGCCACTGGTGACCAGGCTGACGTAGCAGCCGAGACGCGAGGCGTGCCCCACCAGCTCGGCGAGGTCCCGGCGGGCCAACGGCTCCCCACCGGAGAGGTGGGTCTGGAGCACGCCGAGCCGACGTGCCTGGTCGAGGACGGAGATCCACTGGCCGGTGGTCAGTTCGGACTCCCGCCGCACCAGCTCCAGCGGGTTGGAGCAGTAGGGGCAGTGCAGGGGGCACCGGTGGGTCAGCTCGGCCAGCATCCCGACCGGGGCGTCCGCCCGGTCGGTGGCGGAGGAGGGGACGTCATGCGCCGTCATGGTCGATCCTGATCAGCCCCATGCCCCGCAGGGTGTCGAGCAGTTCGAGGATCTGCTCCGGCAGCACGCCGTCGAACTGACCCTCCAACGCCCGCACGATCTCCCCGACCGGGCTGTTCCCGTCACACCGCAGCAGCACCGCCTCACCGGTCTCGTTGGGCAGCAGCACCCCCTCCGGGTAGAGCAGCACGTGGCTGTCGCGGCTCTCGTCCCGCATGAGCTTGACCCCCCGCCCCAGCCGGGGGCGGGCCGCCGGGTCGATGCCCGCCGTCACGAGGTCCCCGCCGGCCGCCGCACCGCGTGGTCGATCGAGTCGAGCATCGCGTTGAGCACCTCGCACTTGAAAGCCAACGCCGACACGGCCGCCTCCTGGGACCGCCGGTCACGGCAGTGGTCCAACACGAGTTCCAGGGTCGCGGCCCCCTCCGGCCCGGTGACCTCGATCCTGGTGAGGAAGTAGTCGAGTGCGCCGCCGTCCAACCAGGGGTAGTGCTCCCGCATGGCGAGCACCCGCCGTCGCATGAGGCCGGGGGCGAACATCTCGGTCAGCCCGGAGGCCACCGCCTCCTGCCAGGGGCGGCGCCGGGCGAACTCCACATAGGCGTCCACCGCGAAGCGGACCCCGGGCAGCAGCAGCCGTTCCGAGCGCACGGTCTCCTCGTCGAGTCCGGTCGCCTCGGCCAGGCGCAGCCACCGGTCCAGGCCGCCCTCCTGGCCCGGCTGACCGTCGTGGTGGATCACGCGGGTGACCCACTGCCGCCGGACCTCCCGGTCCGGGCAGTTGGACAGGATCGCGGCGTCCTTCCTCGGCAACATCCGCTGGTAGTACCAGCGGTTCGCCGCCCACAGCTGGAGGTCCTCCTTGCGCAGCGCCCCCTCGTGCAGGCTGCGGTGGAACGGGTGGTCGTCCCAGTACCGGGCCGAGAGGGACTCCAACCGCGATCGGAACTCCTCCCGGCCCAGCACCTCCGCCGGCGCGCCCGTCATCCGCGGGCCACGTAGCTGGTGACCTCCATCGGCGTGGCGACCGCTCGGAAGTCCGGACGCACCCAGGACCGTCGCGGGGCGGCCGGGGGACGGCCGGGGGACACCGGTCGGAGGTCGTTCGCGCGGTCGTGTCGTGTCACAGCGGTCGGAAGGCGCATGATCCACGCTCCTCGTCTGGAGGCGACTGCCCGCCGGTCGGCGGCTGCTCCATGGTGCGTGACGACGGGTGCCCCCGCTATTCACGGCGGCCACGCCGCCGGTTCGGTGTGGAAGGTCCGGTTCCTCCTCCCCCGTGGGGGACCCCGTCCGAGTGGAAGTACGACGGGCGTCCGGGAGGTGCCCACTCGCGTGGCGGGACGGCCGGCGCCGCCCTAGCTTCCGATTCGGGTGGCGGACACGTCCGGTCCACGTCGAACGGGGTGTGCGGACGAGTGGCGGCCGCCCGTGATCCTCTGAGAAGGAGGCGTGTATGCGGTTTCGACGAGGAACGCTGGGCGGTGTCGCCACCACGCTGCTGATGGTCGTCACGGCCACCGGAGCGGCGTCAGCGCAGCAGGACCAGCCGGATTCCGGCGAGCGGCAGGCACAACCGGAGCAGGTGGCGGCGGGACTCACGGTGCCGTGGGACATCGCCTTCCTCCCGGACGGCTCGCCACTGGTCACCGAGCGCAACAACGCCCGGATCATGCGGGTGGTCGACGGGGCGGTGGTCGAGGAACAACGCATCCTCGACGCGGCGACCGACGGGATCCAGGACGGGGTCCAGGGCATCGCGGTCTCACCCGACTACGAGTCGGACGGTTTCGTCTACCTCTACTACGCCACGGCCGAGGACAGCAGGATCGCGCGCTTCCGGCTCGGGGAGCAGCCGGAGCCGATCCTCACCGGCCTTCCCCGGGCCGTCTACGTCAACGGGGGGTCGCTCGCCTTCGGCCCCGACGGGTACCTCTACGCGGGCGTCCCGGCCCGGTACCCGCACGATCCGAACGGGGGGTACGACGAGGCGCAGGACCTGAACTCGTTGCGGGGCAAGATACTCCGGCTGCGCCCCGACGGGTCACCGGCGCCGGGGAACCCGTTCGGCACCCACGTCTACTCCTACGGGCACCGCAACGTGCTGGGGCTGGCCTGGGACGACGGCGGTCGGATGTTCGCGGTGGAGACCGGTGATCACGGCGCGGACGAGCTCAACCGGATCCGGGCCGGCGCGAACTACGGGTGGCCGGTCTGCGAGGGCCCCTGTTCCGACGGCCGGTACACCGATCCCGTGGTGCACTGGACTCCCGAGGAGGGCACCCCAGCCGGCCTCGCCCACGTCCGGGGAACCCTCTACGTGACCACGTTGCGGGGACAGCGGTTGTGGGAACTGCCGCTGTCCGACAGCGGGGACGTCACCGACCGGCGTGCCCTGTACGTCCACGAGTTCGGCCGGCTCCGGGCGGCGGCCGCCGCCCCGGACGGATCACTGTGGTTCGGCACGAGCAACACCGACCAGCTCGGCGGCGCCGCGCCGGGTTCCGACCGCATCCTGCGGCTCGGCTGACGGCGCTGGCTCACGGTCCTGCCCGCCTGGCCCCGCGCCCGGCCCGGGGGCGAAGCGCCCGGGCCGGTCAGGCGGGCAGCGCGACGACGATGCGGTTGTCCTCGTAACCGAGGTCCCCGCCGTGCCACCGGCCACCGCAGGTGACGAGCACCACCCGGTGGGCGCCCTCCTGGCCGAAGAGGGCCTCGGCGTTGGCCGGCAGCTCGTTCTTGTGCAGCGTGTGGACGGCGCTGACCCGGTAGCGCCACTCCTCCCCCCGCTGGTCGACCACCGTGAACACGTCGCCGAGCGTGGCATCCCAGAGTTCGGCGAACGGGCCCCGCTGGCCCCGGAAGTTGACGTGGCCCGCGAAGACGGAGGCCCCGGACGGCGCGCCGAGACCCATGCCCCACCAGGTCGCCTCCTCCAGGTTCTCCGGCACGGGCAGCACCCGGTCCGGACCGACCTCGCGCCGGACGAGGGCGGCCGTGCCGCCCTGGGGGAGTCGGATCGTCCCCGGCCGCTGGGCGGCGACCGGCCGGTCCGCTGACGGCGGTCGGGGACCTGGCCCGGACTCCCGGACCGGGGGAGGAGCGGCGGACCCGGTGGACGTACCCCCCGCCGCGTCGGCGTCCCGGCCCTCGGGTTCCTCCCGCTCGCCTTCGGCCTCGTCCGAGGCCGCCGACGCGGCGCCGTCGGGCACGCCGACGGGTTTGGGCTGGTACCCGTTGGCGGCCATGCTGTCACCGAGGACGTCGTCCCCGGGGCGCACGACGGCGTCGACCGGGACGGCGCTGCCGGCGACCTGCACGGTCGGCGGCCAGTACAGGCCGCCGAGGATGCCGAGGCTCAGCACCCCGATCCCGAGGACGGCCGAGGTCCGCTGGCGGGCCGACCTCGACCGTTCGGGGTTCGCCTCCTCCCACTCGCCCACGTCGAGGGCGTAGGTGCGGCGGTCGTTCTCGGCGGGCGGGTCGACGTCGCCGTCGGCCCGCTCCGCCCCTCGCGTCTCATCCACCTGGTTGGCCCTCTCTGCCGACCTCCCGGCCGAGGGGGCGGCGATGTGGTCCGACGACCGGCTAGCGCTGGTCCCCGGAGGTCATCCGACGTCGCCACACCAGCCCGGTCGCGCCGGCAGCGAGCAGCACCAGCAGACCCAGGCTGGTCAGGGTGACCGGGCTGACCCGGTTGACCGTCTCCGAGGAGGCGGTGACCAGGTCGGCCTCACCCGCCGGGATCGTGCTCGGCACGGTCGGCGGGTTGGGCTTGTTGGCGATGGTGAGGGTCAGCGTGTCCCCAGCCTCCACCAGACCGCACGCGGTCGGTGGGTTGGCCGGGTCGAACTCCTCCTCGTACCCGGCGGGCACTCCGACTTCGACCACGCAGATCTCCTGAGGGGTCCTCAGGTCCTCCAGCCGTGCGTAGCCCTCCTCGTCGGTGGTCACCACGAGCGGTTCACCGTCGGGACCCACGAGTTCGGAGTCGTCCTGGCGCAGCGCGGGGCTGCTCTTGTCGGCCGAGGTGATCCGCAGTTGGACGTCGGCCACCGGGAGACCGGTCGAGGCGTCCACCTTGGCGATCTCGACGGCGCCGGGGGCGGTGCGGGCGGTCACAGCGGCCTCGGCCGTCACCGTGTCCTCACCACCGGTGGTGACGATGCGCTGCACGTCGGAGCCGTCCTGCGGGACCTTGATCCTCGGCTGGTCGGCCGGGGTCTGCACGCTGACGTGGACCGAGGGGTTCTCCCCGGTCGGCACGACGTCGAACAGCAGCGGGCCGCCGTCCTCCGGGGTCCGCAGGTACCGCACCTGGGGCTCGGACTCGCCGCTCTCGTCGCCTTCGGCGCTGTCCTCGCCGTCCGGCGTCTCGACGGGAGCGGTGGGCTGGGGGGTCGTGGTGCTCAGGGGCTCGGCCGGCTGGTCGCCGGCATCGTCGGCCGGGACGCCCTCCGCCCCGGCTTCCTCGGCCGCGGGCTCCTCCGCCGCCAGGTCGGCGGCCAGTTCCTCGTTGACGCTGAGGTCCTGCATGAGGATCTGCCGCGCCGGTTCGGCCACCTCCGGGTCCGCCAGTTCGGCGTCGGTCAGGGTGACCTCGACGGGGATGTCGGGCACCCCGTTGCCCGCGGTGTTGAGCAGGTCCACCCGCCAGGAGTCCGGCTGGCCGATGACCTGCTCCCCTTCCGGTGCCGTCAGCGACACCTCCCAGGGGCCCCGGTTGATCTCGGCGTCGGCCTTCATCGCCTCCACCGCCTGCTGGGTCTCCGGCGGCAGCTCGTCGAAGTGGAACTCGACGTCGTAGGCGATCTCGCGGAACCCGTTGGACGGGTCGAGGTCCGCGGGCGTGCGCGGGGCGGCGGTCCAGCTGTGCAGCAGGTGCGCGAGCGCGGCCGCCTCGTGGTCGGACTGCGTCCCGCTGTATCGGAGCAGCAGGTAGGAGATGTTGGAGGAGATCTCCGGGGACAGTGGGTCGCCCCACTTCGTCAGCAGCTGGTCGCCGTCGACGTACTCCTCCTCGGTGTCCGGCGCGCGGTAGGAGTACTGCACGCACCAGACCTGCTCGCCCTGCCAGACGTAGGAGCCGACCCAGTCGTAGTCGTTGGGTTTGCCCTGGTAGGGCTGCGGCGCGGTCCGGTGCCCCAGTCCCTCCTGCACGGCCGCGGCCGCCGTGCCCGGCAGCGCGACCAGCGCCGCGCCGGCCAGCAGGGACGCACTGGCCAGTCCCGCGGCCACTCTTCTGAGCATGAATGCTCCTCGGTGTCCAGAGTTGGTGTCCAAGGGCGCGGTCCGACATCACGGAGCGAGTGCCCCGACGGAGCGCCGGCCAGGAGCCGTGACCTGCCGCCGGGTCGCGCGTAACGTGTGGCCACGCGTCGAGGTTTCGCTCCCGTGATGCTGGTCTGGCCGTGCGTCGTGCCACAAGCCGCCACTCGGAGGATGTGACGACAGGGGAAAGTTAGCTGCCTGTCAGAGATCCTGTCCAGTGCGTCACGACCACGGGCGTCACCGGTACCGGTGATCGACTGGCCCCGGGCAGCGGTGCTCGCGCCGCGCCAGATCGGGGGCAGGTACAACAACTGGATCACGACCTCGGTCACAACCCGGTGAAGTCCGCGCGGTCGGAGGGAGGATCGGGGCCAGGGGCATCGGAGGATCGCTCGGGTGTCGGTAAAGTCGCCTTTACTCGAGTTGGGGAACCCTACGACACGCGTCACCGTTGACTCGGTAACGGCGTGAGCACGTTCCAGGAGGGCACAGGTGCGCACAAGCAGTAATCCCGCGTTCCGCAACCTGCCGGCAAGCGGCGGTTACGCGAACTTCGACAGCGCCGGCTTCGGCCAGCCGGGCTATGCGGGTCAGCAGACCACGCAGAGCGCCGACGACCGTCCGATCACCGTCGACGACGTGGTGATCAAGACCGGTATCACCCTGGGCGTGCTCGTGGTGGCCGCCGTGTTCTCCGCGATGAGCGGCATCCCCGCGCTGACCTTCGTCGGTCTCATCGGTGGTCTGATCCTCGGCCTCGTCAACGCCTTCAAGCGCGAGCCCAGCAAGGTGCTGGTGCTCGCCTACGCCGGCTTCGAGGGCCTGTTCCTCGGCGGCCTCAGCGCGGTGGTGGCCAGCTTCACCCCCGGTGGGTCGGCCGGTGCGGGCTACGGCATCGTCGCGCAGGCCGTCATGGGCACCATCGGTGTGTTCGCCGGCATGCTGGTCGTCTACAAGACCGGTGCGATCCGCGTCACCCCGAAGCTCACCCGCTGGGTGACGGGCGCGCTGATCGGCGTCGGTGTCCTGATGCTGGCCAACCTCGTCGGCAACCTCTTCGGCGCCGACATGGGGCTCCGCTCCGGCGGCACGCTGGCGATCATCTTCAGCCTGGTCTGCATCGGCATCGCCGCCTTCGTCTTCCTGCTGGACTTCAAGGCCGCCGACGACCTGATCCAGGCTGGTGCGCCCGCCAAGTACGGCTGGCAGATCGCCTTCGGCCTGACCATGACGCTGGTCTGGCTGTACATCGAGATCCTGCGCCTGCTCACCTACCTCCAGGGCGAGTGACGCGCACCGCGTCCAGCGGACCCGAACACGGGAGAGGCCCCGGCGGCATCGCCGGGGCCTCTCCTCGTTCCCGGGTCTCCCCGCCGGGGCGAGCGGCTCAGGAGAGGCGTTCGACGATCATCGCCATCCCCTGGCCGCCGCCGACGCACATCGTCTCCAGGCCGATCTGCCGGTCGTGGGTGCGCAACGAGTTCAGCAGGGTGCAGGTGATCCGGGCCCCGGTCATGCCGAAGGGGTGGCCCAGGGCGATCGCGCCCCCGTTGACGTTCAGCTTCTCCAGGGGGATGCCGAGTTCCTGGTAGGACGGGATCACCTGCGCGGCGAAGGCCTCGTTGATCTCGAAGAGGTCGACGTCGTCGACGGTCATGCCGGCCCGGGCCAGCGCCTGCCGCGAGGCCTCGACCGGGCCGAGCCCCATGATCTCGGGGGACAGCGCGGACACCCCGGTGGACACGATCCTGGCCAGCGGTGCGATCCCCAGTTCCGCCGCTCGCCGGTCGCTCATCACGACCAGCGCCGCCGCACCGTCGTTGAGCGGGCAGCAGTTGCCGGCGGTGACCCGGCCGTTCGGCCGGAACACCGGCTTCAGCTGGGCCACCTTCTCGTAGGTGGTGCCCGGGCGCGGCCCGTCGTCCGTGTCGACGACCCGCCCGTCGGGCAGGGTGACGGGGCTGATCTCGCGGGCGAAGAAGCCACTGGCGATGGCGGCCTCGGCGAGGTTCTGCGAGCGCACACCGAACTCGTCCATCTCCTGGCGGCTCACCGCCCTGGCCCGCGCCAGGTTCTCGGCGGTCTGCCCCATCGCCAGGTAGACGTCGGGCAGCTCGCCGTCCAGGCGGGGGTCCCGCCACTCCTCGGCGCCGTTCCGGGTGGCGGCCTCGCTCCGCTCGGCCGCCGCGTCGAACAGCGGGTTCCTGGTGTCGGGCAGGCTGTCCGAGTTGCCCTTGGCGTAGCGGGACACGGTCTCCACCCCGGCGCTGAGGAAGACGTCACCCTCGCCGGCCCGGATCGCGTGCATCGCCATCCTGGTGGACTGGAGGCTGGAGGAGCAGTACCGGTTCACGGTCGTGCCGGGCAGGTCGTCGCGGCCCAGGAGCACCGAGACCACCCGGGCCATGTTGAACCCCTGCTCCCCGCCGGGAAGCCCGCACCCGAGCACCAGGTCGTCGATGGTGGCGGGATCGAGTTCCGGCACCTGGTCGAGGGCGGCGCGGATCACCTGCGCGGTCAGGTCGTCCGGGCGCAGATCGACCAACGAGCCCTTGTTCGCCCGTCCGATGGGGGACCGGGCGGCGGCGACAATGACGGCTTCCGGCATCGGAGCCCTCCTTGGCTTGGTTCGGGAACGGTCTCCTCGCCAGTGAAGTTACTGGAGAGTAGGTGGTGGTGGAAGGCGGGCGGGGCCACCCGCGCGACAGCCGCCGCCCAGCGGCGCACCAGCGCCGCACCAGCCCGGAGGGAGCCCCGCGCCTTCCCACCACAGCTCGACCGCAGCCGGGCAGCTCGGTGTCACCGCGCCCGCCGCAGCCGTTGGTTGAGCTTCGCGACGATCCGGTGTGTCGGACGGCGGGCCTCCGCCAGCCGGGACCTGGTCGGGTGTTGGGGCAGCGGGCCGCCCTCCCACACCCCGGCCACGCTGCACAGCGGCGGGAGCAGGATCGAGACGGCCGTCGCGTAGCCCGCCGCGCTCGGGTGGAAGCGGTCCGCGCTGAACAGCTCACCGGGCCGCACCAGGAACTCCGGCGAGAGCAGGTCCGCAAGCGGGACCGGGTAGGCCCCCTCCCGCTCCGCCACCCGCCGCTGCGCCCGCCCCAGGGCGAGGCTCCAACTGCGCGCGATCGAGCGGAGCGGCTGCGGAATGGGGCGGATCGCCCCCAGATCGGGGCAGGTGCCCACCACCACGCCCACCTCGGCCTCCCGCAGCCGGCGTATTCCCGCGCCCAACAGGGCCGCCGAGGTGCGCAGCGGCAGCTTGGTCGTGACGTCGTTGGCGCCGATGATCACCAGCGCGACGTCCGGGCGCAGGACCACCGCCTGGTCGACCTGCTCCGCCAGGTTCTCCGTCGTCGACCCGCTCACCGCCAGGGTCGTCAGCGCCACCGGGCGTTCCGCCTCCTCGGCGAGCCCCCCGGCGAGCAGCACCGCAGGCAGCTGGCTGGCGTCATCCACCCCGAGACCGGCGGCCGAGGAGTCACCCAGGACCGCGAAGGTCAGCGGTGCCGGCGAGTCCGGCAGCTCCTCCGCCGGGTGCGGCCCCGTCCCGTCCGGGAGGTAGACCCCGTCGGCCCGGACCGGCTCCCGATCGGGGATGCCGATCACCTTCCTCGCCAACCGGGACTGTCCGGACAGGAGCCCGTAGGCCGCCCCGGTGAGCCCGGTGACCGCTCCCGCCGCGAACGCGGCCACCCGGATCGCGCGCGAACCCAGCACTGCGAATCCTCCTTCCGCCGGACCGGCCCCTGGACACCACCCGGCCCCGACGCTCGTTCTCCCTGAATCATCTACCCGATTGCGGGGCGAGGTGTGACGCTCGGGCACACGGGGACGGCGGAATACCGGCGGGCGGCGGGGAACTCGCCGCCAGCTCCGGGGATAAGCTCCGAATCCGACACCAACCGAGCCGGCAGACGAGTGGGAGTGGCACGCGGTGGACTACGCCGAGCATGTGATGGACCTGGTGGGCGACACGCCGCTGGTGCGCCTGAACGCGGTGGCCGAGGGGCTGAGCCCACTCGTGCTGGCCAAGGTCGAGTACTTCAACCCGGGTGGCAGCGTCAAGGACCGCATCGCGCTGCGCATGGTGGAGGCCGCGGAGCGGTCGGGGGAGCTGCGGCCGGGCGGGACCATCGTCGAGCCGACCTCGGGGAACACCGGGATCGGCCTGGCGATGGTGGCCCAGCGCAAGGGGTACCAGTGCGTCTTCGTCTGCCCGGACAAGGTCAGTGAGGACAAGCGCAACGTCCTCAAGGCCTACGGCGCGGAAGTCGTCGTGTGCCCCACGGCCGTCGCTCCCGAACATCCCGACTCCTACTACAACGTCTCCGACCGGCTCGTCTCGGAGATCCCGGGCGCCTGGAAGCCCAACCAGTACGCCAACGAGAACAACCCCGCCTCGCACTACGCGGCCACCGGACCCGAGGTGTGGCGGCAGACCGACGGCCGCATCACCCATTTCGTCGCCGGGATCGGCACCGGCGGGACGATCTCGGGAACCGGCAGGTACCTGAAGGAGGTGTCCGGGGGTGCCGTGAAGATCGTGGGCGCCGACCCGCACGGCTCCGTGTACTCCGGTGGCACCGGACGGCCCTACCTGGTCGAGGGGGTCGGCGAGGACTTCTGGCCCACCACCTACGACCAGGACATCTGCGACGAGATCATCGAGGTGTCCGACGGGGACTCCTTCGCGATCACCCGGCGGCTGGCGCGGGAGGAGGGCCTGCTCGTCGGCGGCTCCTGCGGGATGGCCGTGGCCGCGGCCCTCCGGCTCGCCGAGCGCTGCGGCCCCGAGGACGTCATCGTCGTCCTGCTCCCCGACGGCGGCCGGGGCTACCTCGGCAAGGTCTTCGACGACGACTGGATGGCCTCCTACGGGTTCCTGTCCCCCGACCACAGTGGAGCCAGCGTCGGCGAGGTGCTCCGCCGCAAGGACGGCACCCTGCCCGACCTGGTCCACGCCCACCCGAACGAGACGGTGGCCGAGGCGGTGGCGGTGCTCCGCGAGTTCGGCGTGTCCCAGATGCCCGTGGTCAACGCGGAGCCACCGATCATGGCGGCCGAGGTCGCGGGTGCCGTCAACGAGCGGCGCCTGCTCGACGACCTGTTCGCTGGTCGCGCCAAGCTCTCCGACCGGGTGGAGGAGCACATGTCGGAGCCGCTGCCGACCATCGGCGCCGGGGAGTCGGTCAGCGCCGCGATGCGCGCGCTGGCGGACGCGGACGGCGCGTTGGTGCTGATGGACGGCCGGCCGGCCGGTGTGGTCACCCGACAGGACGTCCTCGGCTTCCTCGCCGGACGCTGAGCGGCCGGGGCGGGGCGCTCCCCGGGTGGACGGCGAGCACCATCGTCAGCGGGACCTGTCCCGTACTGGCATAACGCGAGCTCGGCATCCGCTACGGTGACCCGAACGTAATGCGGAACTGATCCACCTCTAGGGGGTTACCACCCGATGAGCGCCCCACAGCCGCCGCAGGGCGAGCAACCAGCACAGTCCGAGAACGCGGAGGGCGGCACGGCCAAGCTCCCGGAGCCGTCGGCGGCGACTCCGCCCG
>NZ_AGVX02000131.1 GCF_000239155.1 Actinoalloteichus spitiensis RMV-1378 | reverse complement strand
ACGACGGCGGGGCCGTGGACGCGTCGGCCCCGCCGCCCGCCGGTCACCCCCCGGTCGCTCCCCCCACCACTGCGTCCGAGCTGGTCCCGGGCCGGGCCTCCGGCTTCGGCGCCAGCCCGCCCAACGCGTCGCCCTGGTCGTTGACGCGCAGGACGAACGGCCGGAGTTCGGTGTACCGGACGACGCTGACCGAACACGGCTCGACGACGATCCGCTGGAAGGAGTCCAGGTGGATGCCGAGGGCGTCGGCAAGGACCGACTTGATGACGTCACCGTGGGTGCAGGCCAGCCACACGGCGTCCGGACCGTGTTCGGCGGTGATCTGCCGGTCGAGCTGGCGCACGGTGGCGACCGCCCTGGCGTGGACATCGGCGAGGCCCTCTCCGCCCGGGAACACCGCCGCCGAAGGGTGGTGTTGGACGACCCGCCACAACGGCTCCGTGCTCAACGCGCCCAGTTCCGCGAGGGTCCAGTCCCCGTAGTCGACCTCCAACAACCCCTCGTGCACGGCGGGTTCCAGGCCACGGGCCTGTTCCAGGGGGCGCAGCGTCTCGAGGCAGCGTTGCAGCGGTGAGGTGTGGACGGCGGCGAGGGGGACGTCGCTCAGCCGACCGGGGAGCGCCGCTGCCTGCGCCGCGCCGTCCGGGTCCAACCCGATTCCCGGGGCTCTCCCGGCGAGCAGGCCCTGGCTGTTGGCGACGGAGCGGGCATGGCGAAGCAGTATGAGGGTGGCCACGTCCGTCGAGCCTAACCGGGACCGAGGACGCCGGCCGCCCCCGTGGGAACCCGAACCGCTCCGCTGGCCGCCGTCGGCCCCGGCCGCCCGGCGGTCCGACTTCCCCATCAGGCCGCAGTGTCCCACGTCACACCAGGTGGTGGGTGGGTCGCTGTCACGGCGCACGTCGCTGCCTCGTCCAGGAGGTGCCGGTGACTTCCCGCTCATCCACGGCGCGGGAAGCGGCGGCACGACTCCGTTCGACGGACGGAGAGCGAGGAGGAGTGAGATGACACCCCGGATGACGATCGATCCCGCGTCCCCCGCCTACGCGGCGATGCTCGGGCTGGAGCGCTACCTGGAGTCCAGCCCCCTGCCCCGGACCACCCGGGAGCTGGTCAAGCTGCGTGCCAGCCAGATCAACGGCTGCGGCTACTGCGTGGACATGCACAGCCACGACGCGAAGGCCGGAGGGGAGACCGACGAGCGGCTCTTCGCCGTGGTCACCTGGCGGGAGGCCCCCTTCTTCACCCCCGAGGAGCGGGCCGCGCTCGCCCTGACCGAGCAGGCCACCCGCCTGGACTCGGACGGGGTGTCCGACGAGGTGTGGGCGGACGCGGCCCAGTACTACGACGAGGAACAACTGACCGCGTTGGTCACCGCGATCGCGACCATCAACGCCTGGAACCGGTTCGGTGTGACCCTGCGGCTCGTACCCGGCTCACACCGGAAGTGACCGCGACCCCGGTGACCGGAGGTGCTCCGGTCACCGGGTGGCCCCACCGGCGCCAACCCCCGCCGGTGCCCCTCCCACCGGCCGACGACGCCGGAACAGCAGGGCCGCCGCGATCAGCGCGACCGCGACGCCGAGCACCGCGTACCCGGTCAGGACCGCCACCGGTCCGCCGACCTGGGCGCCGTCGAAGTAGACGGAGTCGCGGACCAGGGTGGTGCCCGCGCCCGGCGGGAGCCAGGGGCCGACGGCCCGCCAGAAGGGTGGGAGCAGCGAGGCGTCGTAGGCCCCGCCCGCGCTCGGATTGCCCAACACCACGAACGCGAGGATCGCCACCCCCACCCCCACGACGCCGAACAGCACCTGGAGGGCCATCGTCGTCGCGCCGGACGCGAACGCGACGAGGGCGCCGACCCACCACAGCACCAGGACGTTCCCGGCTGGGAGTGCGTCGAGCACGGGACCCACGATGAGCGCTCCTCCGAGGCCGGAGAGCACCGCGTAGCCGGCGAGGACGGCGAGCCGGACACCGACCCGGGCCGGAGGTGCCCGGTGTTGGCCACCGGCGAGCCCCATGATGGCCGAGGCCAGGTACCCGCCGAGCATCCATCCGATGACCAGGTAGAACGGGGTAAGACCACGGGCGTCGCCGCTGGCGGCGGGCAGCACGTCGCGGGTCAGGAGCTCCCGGCCCCGTTCCTGCTGAACCGGTGTGAGGACTCCGCGCACCGCCTCGCCCACGGAGGCCCCGGCCCCGGAGGCCACCAGCAGGGTGTCGGCGTCTGCGGCCGGGTTCACCACGAGGGCGGCATCCACCTCGTTTCGCTCGATCAGGTCACCGGCGGCTGCCTCGTCGTCGACGACGCGAGCGCGCAGCGGTTGTCCCGGCAGGTCGTCGAGCCGGTCGGCGAGCTGGTCGGACTGGCCGGTGGGCGCGACCACGGCCACCGGAACCCGCTGCGGGGTCGGAGCGTGGAACGCTCCCACGTAGGAGAGCACGAACGCCAGGTGCAACGCGAGGACCGCCACCACCAGCAACGCCGCCCTCGGGGTGAGGGCGTCGCGGACTTGGGCCGCCGCTCCGCCCCGAGGAGGCGTCGCCGGACGGGCTCCCGAGGGGTGAGTTTCCGCTGCCCCCATGTCCCTCCTCCCACGGCTGGCGCCCCGGGCCCGGGGCAGCAGGTGGCACCCGGACGCTAGCGGCTGGGCGACCTGTCCGCATGATCATCCGGGCGGGGCAGGTCCTGGTCTCCTCGCCACCACCGACCGCTCCCGGCGCCGCTCCGCCCCGCCCGCCGGACCGGGGGACGGCCTGTCGGGGTAGTGGGAGCACACGGTCCTCACGGTGGCCGGAGCGACCACTCCGCCGCCCCCGGCTGGGCCGTCCGGAGGAGACCGAGGTCCCTCGTCGAAATCCCTGGTGTGAATCTCGCGTGTGCGGGGTAGTTGGCCGTCGAGAGGCCGGTGACGATCAGGCCCGGCCGCGAGCTGAGGAGGACATCATGGCCCGACGTGCCCTCACCGCCGGTTCCCTGGCTGCCGCGTTATCGCTGGCGCTGGTGGGATGCTCCAACGGCGAGGAGACGTCCCCGGACCCGGCCGCCCCACCGCCGGCCGACCAGACGGTGGAGGAGGCGCCTACCTCGGACCCCGCCGAGGAGGGCGAGCCGGTGACGGTGCCCGATGTGACCGGGTTGGACGGCCGGGACGCCGAGGACGCGTTGGAGGAAGCGGGCATCACCGAATTCGAGTACCGGTCGGTGGACCCCGAGGACGACATCATCGTCGCGCCAGGCAACTGGGTGGTCGAGGAGACCGACCCGGAGGCGGGCACCGAGATCACCACCGAGGACACGGTGACGCTCCAGGTCAGCAAACTGGAGGAGTCGACGGAGCCCTCGTCCTGACCGACATCCCGAACCCAGTCCGGTCGCCGGGAGCCAGCGTCCGCGCTCGGCTCCCGGCGTGGCCGCACCCCCGGCCACCGGCATCGGCCGGATCACGGTCAGGTCGCGTCGATCACGCCGGTCGCGAGCAGCCCGAGGACCAGGCAGCCCAGCGCGATCCGGTACCACACGAACAGGTACACGCTGTGGCGCTCCACGAAGCGGAGCAGCCAGGCGATGCAGGCGTAGCCGACGACCCCGGCGACCAGCGTGGCCACCACCATCTGGATCCCGGTGGGCTGGAGCCCTGGTCCCCCTTCCTCGAAGACTTCGGGCAGTTCCGACAGCCCGGAGGCCACCACGGCCGGGATCGCGAGCAGGAACGAGAAGCGCACGGCGGTGGGACGGTCCAGGCCCAGGAAGAGCCCCGCCGTGATCGTCCCGCCCGACCGGGACACGCCGGGAATCAGGGCGAGGGACTGGGCGAAACCCATCGCGACCGCGTCACGACCGGTGAGCTGGTCCATCGACCGCCGTTGCCGCCCGATCCGCTCGGCCAGCCCGAGCAGGATCCCGAACACGATCAGCGTCGTCGCGATCAGCCAGAGGTTCCGGGCGGTGGTGCGGATCTGGTCGGCGAACAACAGGCCCAACACTCCGATGGGGATCGAACCGATGATGACGTACCAGGCCAGCCGGTAGTCAGCGGTTCGGCGCACCTCGGTGTCGCGGAAGCCCCGGAACCAGGTCGCGACCAGGCGGCCGATGTCCTTGGCGAAGTAGATCAACACCGCCGCCTCGGTGCCGAGTTGGGTGACGGCGGTGAACGAGGCCCCCGCGTCGGCGTCGAAGAACAACTCGGAAACGATCCGCAGATGTCCGGACGAGGAGATCGGCAGGAACTCGGTCAGCCCCTGCACGATCCCCAGGACGAGGACCTCGACCCATGTCACCTAACCGACTCCTGACGCATCCCATGCCTCAGCCGCGATTCGCAGCGTATCCGCAGCCTGGGCGACGTCGGAGACAAGCGGGTTGACTGCGAGTGTCGTGACACCGGCCTCGGCGAGAACAGTCATCCGTTCGGTGATCCTCTCCTGGGGGCCCAGCAGCGACACCGCGTCGAGGAACTCCAGGGGCAGGGCCGCCATCGCCCCCGCGTGGTCGCGGTCCAGGTAGCGGCGCTGCACCTCCTCGGCCTCGCGCTCGAACCCCATCCGAACCGCCATGTCGCGGTAGAAGTTCTGCTTCCTGCTCCCCATGCCGCCGACGTAGAGCGCGGCGTGGGGGCGGACCGCGTCGGCGCACCGACGCCAGTCCGGGCCGACCACCAGGGGGACCGAGGCGACGACGTCGAACCCGTCGAGGTCACGGCCGACGCGTTCGCGGCCGGCTCGCAGGGCGGCCAGTGAGGCGTCCGCGTGCCCGGGGGCGAAGAACACGGACAGCCAGCCGTCGGCGACCTCGCCGGCGAGTTCCAGGTTCCGGGGGCCGACGGCGGCGAGGTAGACGGGCAGGTCCGGCCGGGGCGGGGTCACGGTCAGCCGCAGGGCCTGGCCGGGGCCGTCGGGCAGCGGGAGCTGGTAGTGCCGGCCCGCGTACCGGAGGCGTTCCCGGCGCAGTCCCGAACGGACGATCTCCACGTATTCACGCGTCCGGCCGAGCGGGTGGGCGAACGGCACCCCGTGCCACCCTTCCGACACCTGCGGGCCGGACACCCCGAGACCGAGCGCGAAACGACCACCGGTGAGCGTGTCGAGCGTCGCGGCCGTCATGGCGGTCATCGCCGGAGTCCTCGCCGGGATCTGCATGACCGCGCTGCCCACCTCGATGCGGTGCGTCCGCGCGCCGATCCACGCCAGCACGGTCGCAGCATCGGACCCGTAGGCCTCGGCCGCCCACACGATCGAGTAGCCGAACCGTTCGGCCGCCACCGCCAGTTCGAGCCGTTCGGCGTCCTCGGCGCGGCTCCAGTAGCCCAGATTCAACCCAAGTCGCATCGGCGAACCCTACCGGTCAGTAACGTGGGTTGTCAGCGGCCAGTCGGTCGAGGGGTCACTCCGTCGTCCTGCGGGGACGGCTCACGGCATCTAGGCTGCGCGGTCGTGGAACACCGACAGCTCGGTCACAGCGGACTGCGCGTCTCCCGGCTCGCGCTGGGGACGATGGGCTGGGGCGAGGAGACGGACACCGAGACCGCGGCGGAGGTGTTGGCGGCCTTCACCGACGCCGGCGGGACCCTGGTCGACACCGCCGACGTCTACGGCGACGGCGCCGCCGAAACCACGTTGGGAGAGCTCCTCGACAAGGTCGTACCCCGCGACCAGGTCGTCCTGGCCACCAAGGCGGTCGCCCGGCGGCAGGACGGCCCCTTCGGAGGTGGGGCGTCCCGGGGCGCGCTGTTGGCGGCGCTCGACGGTTCCCTCAGCAGGCTCGGCGTGGACCACGTGGACCTCTGGCAACTCCACGCGTGGGACGAGCACACCCCACTGCCCGAGACACTGGCCGCCGTGGACCACGCGGTAGCCAGCGGACGCGTCCGCTACGCCGGGCTGTCGAACTACTCGGGGTGGCAGCTGGCGACCGCCGCGACGACCCAACGCCACCGCTACCCGTTCGGCGGCACGCCGGTGATCTCCGCCCAGGTGGAGTACTCCCTCGTGGAACGCGGCGTCGAGCGGGAAGTGGTTCCCGCGGCCGAGCACCACGGCATCGGGCTGCTGGCGTGGGCGCCCCTGGGCCGGGGAGTGCTGACGGGAAAATACCGCCACGCGACCCCCGCCGATTCTCGTGGCGCCTCCGAGAAGATGGCCAACTACGTGGAGCACCACCGAACGGACCGCACGACCCGGATAGTGCAGGCGGTTTCCACGGCGGCAGAAGGACTGGGCGTCAGCCCGCTGGAGGTCGCCCTCGCCTGGGTGCGGGACCGCCCGGGAGTCACGGCACCCGTGGTCGGCGCCCGCACACGCCATCAGCTCACGACCTCGTTGAACGCGGAGAAACTCGACCTCCCGCTCGCGATCCGGGGTGCCCTCGACGACGTCAGCTCTCCGACGCTGGGCTACCCGGAGCGCCATCCCGGGCGGTGAAAACCTCAAACGGATCGCTGCCCCACGGACAGGACGCAGCGGACACATCACCGATCCCACGCTTTTCCACCACCACCGGAAACTGGTGATCCCAATAGCGACGAATGTCCGGAAAATTCTCAGCAGGAATGCGTACTCGATCCTTCGAGGAACAATTAACGTAAGCGCGTGAGCAACTCGAACAGCGGATTAGGGTTGTCGCGGCGCGGACTGTTCGGCCTGGGTGGCGGAGTCGCCGCCGCCCTGGCCGTCGGAGCGGTCGCGGCGAGCGCGACGACCAACACCACCGAGGCCACCACCTCCCGGCGCCCGCACGCCGGTCGGCGTCCCCGGACAGCCGAGGAGGCCTGGGCCACGCTGCGCGCCGGTAACGAGCGGTTCGCCCGCGGCGCCCTCCGGCACCCCCACCAGAACGTCGAACGACGCGAGGACCTCGCCGACGGGCAGAGCCCGTTCGCCACCGTCCTGAGCTGCGCCGACTCCCGGGTCCCGCCCGAGATCGTCTTCGACCAGGGGCTCGGCGACCTGTTCACGGTGCGCTCGGCCGGCGAGGTCCTCGACGACGCGGTCATCGGCAGCATCGAGTACGCCGTCGAACACCTCCACACCCCCCTGGTGCTGGTGTTGGGCCACTCCCGTTGCGGAGCCGTGCAGGCCGCCGTGGACCTCGTGCACCACGGCGCCGAACTCCACGACGGCATCAGCTACCTGGCCCACTCCATCGAGGCGGCCGTCCTGCGGACACCACGCTCGGGCAGCGACGCGGAGTACCTGCGGCACTGCGTCGAGGAACAGGCGCGCAGCGCGGCACGCACCCTCCAAGAGCGCTCCGCGATCGTCCGCCACCTCGTCGCCGATTCCGGAGTGCGCGTCGTCTCCGGCGTCTACGACCTCGACTCCGGTCGTGTCGAGCGTCTCTGACCCCCGCACCGCACCGGCCGAGGGGCGAGGATAAGGGCCTGGGCGCGCGACTGGGCGCAAGGACCGGACCCGCCGGGGCGACCCCCCGGCCCGTGGCACCAGCCCGGGTCCGGGGGGAAGGCCGTAGCGAAACCAGCCGCCCTCCTCTCCCGCGACGGGGTCACCACCACCGACGTCCGGCTCGCACCGGCTGGGAGCCCACCCGGCGGCCCCGGCTGGTCATCGTCGGCACCCCGAACGCGGTCCACCAGCCCATCCCACGCCGAGCCTGCGCGTGACCCTCTGCGACGGATGGGGGATGCTGGACGGGTACTCGCCCAGGCCGGCCGCCCGACCTGGGCCGCGTCTCGAGCCGAGGAGAGTCAAGCGTGCGCCGCCTGGTCGGGATTCTCGCCATCACCACCGTCGGTCTCACCGGGTGTTTCGGGGTCGAAGCCCAGGACGAGGCCGCCGAGCAGGCCGTCGAACCGGCCCGGCCAGCCGACGCACCCCCTACCACCGGGAGACCGGCCGGCGACGTGGTGGACCTCCCCGGCGATGTCGACGCGCTCGTCGCCGACCCCGACAGCCGGACGCTGGCCGCTCTCGTCGAGGACCAGCTGCTGGTCCTCGAGCTTGACGACCCCGGTCGCACTCCCCACGAACTCGACCTCCCCGGCCGCGGTGCCGGCGTCTCCCTCGCCGCCCCCGGTGGCCCACTTCTCGTGGCGGTCCCCGACGTCGAACTCCTGGTCGAGGTCGACCCGGCCACCCTGGACATCCAGGAACGAGCGACGCCGCTGCCCGCCACCTCCGCGACCCGGTTCGACTCCACCACCGGGCTCGCGCATGCCGAGGAGGGCGTGGTCACGCTGGACCACGGTGACGAGACGGTCCGCGTCGAGGGCTTCCACCGTCCCGTGGAGGTCATCGCCGCCGAAGGGCGCGTCTTCGTGCTCGACGTCGCCGAGTCGGCCGTGGTGCGCCTCGACGAGCAGGAGCGGGAGAAAGGGCTCGGCCTCCGCGCCGGCGAGGGAGCCACCAAAGCCGTCACCGACCGCTACGGCCGCATCCTGGTCACCGAGACGCGGTCCGGTGAACTCCTGGCCTTCTCCGCCGAACCGTTCCTGCTCCGCCAGCGCTACCCGGTACCCGGGTCCCCGTACGGAATCGCCTACGACGAGGACCGTGACCTCGCCTGGGTGACCCTCACCGAAACCAACGAACTCGTCGGCTACGACATGCTCGGTGGCGAGCCCGTGGAGGTCCACCGCTTCCCCACCGTGCGGCAACCCAACGAGGTCGCCGTCGACCCGAGCACCGGGGCGGTGTTCGTGGGCTCAGCGGCGGGAGAAGGGATCCAGGTGGTGCGACCGTGACGGACCAGCCGGTGATCGACGGGGACTGGGAGTACCGTCCGCTGCGACTCCCACCGGGAGTGTCGAGGCGGGCGGCCAGCACCCAACTGGCGATCCACGCCGAGTACGCCGGCTGGGAACTGTCCCGGGTACTGCTGTTCGGCGACGGCACCCGCAAGGTGTGGCTGCGGCGGAAACGCACGACGGTGGGCATCCCCGGCCTGCACACCTGACCCCGCACGGCACACACCCGCCCGGCCAGCACACGCCGAGCCGGCCCCCGGAGCGACACCGCTGCAGGACGGTGCGAGCGAGTACGCCACTCCGCGAGGCGGCCCGGTGGGCAGGTCCGGGGGAAGCCACCTGACCAGCAGGACCCGCCGCGAACGGCTGGGGCGGCCGCGCCCGGGTCGGGAACAGGCCCACGGCCGGGCGGGGCCCACCGGGACCGGCTGAACGCACTCGCCCCGGCGGGCAACCCGTCGGTTCTCAGGACGAGCGCAGGAAACGGTCCAGCACCCGGACCCCGAACTTAAGGCCATCGACGGGAACCCGCTCGTCCACCCCGTGGAACAGGGCGGAGAAGTCCAGGTCGGCGGGGAGGCGGAGCGGCGCGAACCCGAAGCAGCGGATACCCAGCCGGCTGAGCGCCTTGCCGTCGGTGCCCCCGGACAGCATGTAGGGCAGCGTCCGCGCGGTCGGGTCCTCCGCCGCGATCGAGGAGGTCATCGCGTCCACCAACGCGCCGTCGAAGGTGGTCTCCACCGGAGGCAGCCCCCGCCACTCCCGCTCGACGTCCGGCCCGAGGATGTCGTCGAGCTCCCGTTCGAAGGCCTCCTGCCGACCAGGCAGGATCCGGCAGTCGACGGTCGCCTCGGCCACCGACGGGATGACGTTCGCCTTGTACCCGGCCTGGAGCATTGTCGGGTTCGCCGTGTCACGGAGGGTGGCGCCGACGATGCGGGAGATGGCGCCGAGCTTGGCGACCGAGCCCTCCAGGTCGTCCTCCGGGAAGTCCCAGCCCGTCATCTCGCTCACACCGGCGAGGAACTCGCGGACCGAGTCGGTGAGCACGATCGGGAACCGGTGCTGCCCCAGACGGGTGACCGCGGCAGCCAACTTCGACACCGCGTTGTCCTCGTGCAGCATCGACCCGTGCCCCGCGCGGCCCCGGACGCGCAAGGTCATCCAGGCGATGCCCTTCTCGGCCGTCTCGACCAGGTAGGCGCGCACCCCGTCCTTGAAGGTGACCGAGAAGCCCCCGACCTCGCTGATGGCCTCCGTGACGCCCTCGAACAGCTCCGGCCGGTGTTCCACCAGCCACTGCGAGCCGTACCAGCTACCGGCCTCCTCGTCGGCGAAGAACGCGAACACGATGTCCCGGGGCGGCACGATCTGGTTGCGCTTGAAGTGTCGGGCCACCGCGATCGACATGCCCAGCATGTCCTTCATGTCGACCGCACCACGACCCCACACGTAGCCGTCCTGGACGGCACCCGAGAAGGGGTGGACCGACCACTCGGAGGCATCCGCCGGTACCACGTCGAGGTGGCCGTGCACCAGCAACGCGCCTCGCGAGGGATCCGCTCCCGGCAGCCGTGCGATGACGTTGGCCCGTCCCGGAGCACCCGACTCGACGTAGGTCACCTCGTAGCCGACCTCGGACAGCTGTTCCGCCACGTACTCGGCAGCGGCCCGCTCCCCCACCACGGTGTCCGCATCACCCGTGTTGGTGGTGTCGATCCGGATCAGCTCACTGGTGATGCGGACGGCTTCGTCCTCGGCGAGGCCGAGCCCTGACGGAGTGTTGGTCTGCTCGCTCACCTGCACTTTCTACCACCCTGACCCATTAGAGGGGGGTGGGTGAAACGACCTTGGAGGCATGGTCTAATCTATGTACAGCAACGGCGGAGAGCCGGAGCGAGCAAGTCCGAGTGGCGGAATGGCAGACGCGCTAGCTTGAGGTGCTAGTCCTCGCAAGAGGGTGGGGGTTCAAGTCCCCCCTCGGACACGCACATTATTCACCCGTGGAGAGGTCGTCGCATAGACGGCCTCTTCGTTGTTCTCGTACCGCAGTTCAAGCCGTAGCTCCCGGTACAGCTCAGCCAGCCGGTCCGGCTCCGCCCGCGACAGGGCGGCCCCCACGTCACCCAGCGAGTCGATCATGGCGTGGATCTCCGCATCGCTGACCATCCCGGGCGGCTGCCGAGCCGCTCAGCTCGGCCTGCGGCGGCACGTTCCGCCTGGGCCTCGTTGATCGGCTCGACCAGGGCAGCCGGGTCGATGCCAGCCGCCACCGCCTCCTGGAAGCGGCGGAGCTTGGCCTCCGCCTCGGTGAGACGTCGCCTAGCGCTCTCCCGGTCCTTCGACGTCCTGACATCGTCCTGGGAGGCGAGCAGGGCGCGCACGGTCCGATCGACGTTGGTTGGCGCGAACAACCACCCGATCCACCCGGTCACAGCGTCTCTGATCACGTCCTCCCGCACGTACACCGTACGGGGGTGCTCGGCCAGGGCAGCCGATCCGGGGGCGAGGGTGCGCGCGGGACACCGGTAGTACATGCCGTGCCGACGCGGGCTGGCCTCCCTCTTCCGCGAGCAGATCCCGCACCGCAGGTGTCCCCGGAACAGGTAAGTCCTGGCAGTGGGTCGGCCCGACCGCTCCCCTCTGCTGGCCGTGCGCAGGCCACCCACCGACTTGGCCCGGCGCTTCACCTGTGCCTCGGTGAACTCCTCCACGGTCACGATCGGGGGGTGAGCGATGGTGCGGGAGCGCACGACCTGGTTCGTCCCGGCCCGTCGGAACCGGGTGACGTGTCCTGCTGAGACATCCTCGGGGTCGAGCAGGGTTTCCTGACGGGTCCAGCGGCCGAAGACCGCGTAACCCGTGTAACGGGGGTTCTCCAGGATCGCCCGCAGCGTGCTGCCCTGCCAGCCATCGGCGAGCCGGTGCCGGTTCTGGTGCGGTTGGCGTTTCGAAGGGCACGGGACACCCTGCCTGTTCAGCAATCCCGCGATCGCACGGTCTCCGTTTCCCGCGAGGTATTCGGCGAAGATGCGGCGGACCACCTCGGCTGCCTCCGGGTCGATCTCCAACACCCGCAGCCGGAACCCCTCCGCCGCCGTGCGCGGGTTCGGATGCGGCCCAGCATCCACCGTCACGTACCCGTACGGTGCCCGGCCACCCTGGTTCCGCCCCTCGTTGAGCACCTGGGCGTCCATCGCCGCCCGCACCCTGGCCCGCACACGCTGTCGTTCGGACTCGCTCATACCACCGAGCACGCTCATCAACATCGTGTGGGACGGGTTACGGGGATCAAACCTCCCGCCGAGTTCGGGAACCCAGAGATCGACGCCGTACGCGGCGAACTTCGGCGCGGTCAGGGAGAACTGGTTCCCGAACCAACACCGGGTCCCCTCCCCCACCACCACCGCCGCCCAGGGCTCCTGAGCTCGGCGAGCACCGCGCGATCTGGCCCGGGTCGTGCCCAGTGCCACACGGCAGCAGGCGGTGCAACGCATCGCTGGAAGCACCGGTCACCCCGGGGGATTTCGGGCAGATCCGCCAGCAGACGGGAACCCACTCGGCTGACCGCGCCCCGCGCGTCGCGGACAGGACAAGCCTTGGAAGCGAGACGACAGTGTGGTGCACGCGGACAGCACCTTCCCCTGTGATGACCTTCCCTTGCGATGGCAGAAGCCCAAGGGGGGACTCATCATCCCAGCTCAGAAGGCACTCTTTCGTCCGCTCAAAGTCCAGGCACCTGCCCAGGTGAAACGTGCGGGTCAATTACCTCGCTCCAGCTGCCGGCCCACCCGTACACTGCGGGGCATGCTCTCCTGTGTGAAGCCCTGGTTCTGCCGCTGACGGCGGCAGAACCCGACTGTCTCTCGCCGCCGTCCTGGCCCTGTGCCGGACGCCTCCGCATGCTGTCCGGCTCCACGACGAGCTGAGAGAACACACGCAATGTTTCGTACTACCTCGTGTCCCCCTGGTTCCAAGCTGTCGCGGGATCTTCCGGCTGGCGCCGCCGCACATGTGCGCGCCGAGGGGATCGTGGTCCGGCGGGGTGAGAGCACGGTCCTCTCCGGCGCCGATGTGACGGTCTCGGCCGGTTCCCGGCTGGCCATCGTCGGGGAGAACGGCCGGGGCAAGACAACCCTGCTGCATGTGCTGGCCGGCACCCTGACGCCCGACGCGGGCACGGTCTCGCGCACCGGAACACTGGCGCTGGTCGAGCAGACCCTGTGTGCCGAGGACGAACGCACCGTCGGTGACCTGATCAAAGAAGCCGTTGGGGACTCCCTGACCGCCCTGGACTTGCTGCAGAGCGCGACCGAGGCCCTGGTCCAGGGCGAGCCCGGCGCGGAGCACGCCTACGCCCGCGCCCTGGAGGTCGCCACCACGCTGGACGCCTGGGACGCCGAGCGGCGCGTCGATGTCGCCCTGGAAGGTCTGGGAGCCTGCGCCGACCGGGACCGGCACCTGGCCACCCTGTCGGTCGGGCAGCGCTACCGGGTGCGGCTGGCGGTCGTGCTGGGATCGAGCACCGATCTGCTGCTGCTGGACGAGCCGACCAACCACCTGGACTCCGCCGCCCTGGGCTTCCTGGCCCGCAGTCTGCGCGAACGCCCCGGGGGTGTGGCCGTGGTCAGCCATGACCGGGTGCTGCTACGCGAGGTCGCCACGACCTTCCTGGACCTGGACCCGACCCGGGACGGCTTGCCCCGCCATTACGCGGGCGGCTACGACGGCTGGGTCGATGGCCGTCATCGGGAGCGGAAGCGATGGGAGCAGGAGCATGCCGCGCAGCAGGCCGAGCACGCCCAGCTGACCCGGGCCGCCGAGGAGGCCCGCGGGCGACTGCGGACCGGGTGGCGCCCGGACAAGGGAACCGGCAAGCACCAGCGCGCAACCCGTGCCGCCGGCGTCGTGCAGGCGTTCAACCGGCGAGTGGAAGACCTTGAGCGGCACCGGATCACCGTGCCCGAGCCGCCCAGGAGCCTGTCCTGGCCCGAGCTTCCAACCCGCGCTGGGCATCAGGTCTTGCACGGGCGAGACCTCACGGTCTCCGGGCGGCTGACCCAGCCGGTCACGGTGACGGTCAACGGCGGTGATCGGCTCCTGTTGACCGGCCCGAACGGGGCGGGCAAGTCCACCCTCCTGGGAGTTCTGGCCGGGCGGGTGCGCCCCACCGGCGGCAGCCTGGTGGTCCACCACGACGCGCGGGTGGCGCTGCTGTCCCAGGAGGTGCCAGCCTGGAACCAGGAGCACACCGCCTACCGGGCCTACGAGGCGCAGGTGGACCGGCTCCACTCCCGGGGCCTGAGCGGGGACGCCCCCTCGCTCAGCGGCCTGGGCCTGCTGGACACGGTCACCCTGCGCACCCCGGTGGGACGCATGTCCCAGGGACAGAAACGGCGCCTGCACCTGGCGATGTGCCTGGCCGAGCGGCCTGACCTGCTGATGCTCGACGAGCCGACCAACCACCTGTCCGCCTCCCTGGTTGACGAGCTCACCCGGGCGCTGGCCAGCACGCCCTGCGCGGTTCTGGTCGCCACCCACGACCGGCAGCTGCTCAGCGACCTGGCCGGCTGGCCCCGCCTACAGCTGACGGGGGCGCAGCAGGAGTGAACGGCGCATCCGCTGCCCAGGTGCCAGTTGGGAGGGAAACCGCCACGGACACCGCCGCTTCGAAACCCTGCTCCCTCTGAGGGCATCACGTCGCTGCACGACACCTTCCGCACGCTGTCCCCCGGACGGCCACCCGGCTTGTGCGCTGAAGACAGGTGAGGGGCCGGTGTTTCCGGGTGAGATTGGTCTTAGTGGGGTGGGGGTAGTCGCGGAAAGATTGATTTTGTTCACCACTGAAGCGGTAGTGATCTTTGGATCGGTCGTGGTCGCGTCTGGTCGAAGCGCACCACCCGTAGCCGACAAGAAGTTCACCGGCAGGCACGCTCACCGTGTCCTGGACGACATGGTGTTCGCTGGCCGACTTCCCGTGAGATCCGACCCGGGGGTCGTGGTCGAGTGGAAAGCCACGGGACCGGGCGTCGCCCCGAACGTCGGAGCGCAGTCGCTCCCTCCCCTGGCGTCGCCGGCTGAGCCGTCACGACGACCGACCGCGCCGGGAGGCGACCAGCAGGCGACATGGCTTCGTGACCGTGATCGTGGCGAGGCTCCGTAGCCGTGGTTCAGGCCAGGGACGCTGGAGGAGGACCCACGAACACGGTCGCTGGTGTTCCTCCTCGGACTCGTCGCGGTGCCGCCCCCCTCAGGTGCGGTGTGGCCCCGTCACGACCGGCTGCCAGTCGGACCGGGGAGAGGGGTGCGTCACCACCCGGGCCAGCGCGCCCCGCCGCACCGCGAGGTCGGCGAGAACGGTCCACAACCGGACCGACGACACCGGCTCAGCCGGCGGCCGACCTCGACGCGGTGCTCACGGGCACGGGCCGCCCCGTGCTCATCACCGACGCCACGATCCTCACCGCCGACCCGCTGCTCGGCACCCTCACCCGGGCCGACCTGCTCGTCGGCGGTGGCCTCGTCGTCGGCGTGAACCCGGGCATCGTCCGCGCCGCCGACGACGACGACGGCGCCGTCGTCATCCGCGCCACCGGCACCACCCTCGTGCCGAGCGTGCTCGACACGACCGCCCCGACCGGGCTCGTGGACCGTACGGCACTGGTTGGCGCGCTGGTACCCGGCGGGGCCGCCGACTTCGCCGTGCTCGGCGACGCCGACGCACCGGACCTCGCCTCCGCTGCGCGGACCCTGCTGACGGCACCGGAGCGCATCCGGGCCGTGTTCCGCCGGGGCACGCCGGTGGTGTGGAACGGCCAGCGGGGCAGATCGGGGAGCGACAGCGAGGAGCGGGGTCTCGACGAGGCGTTGGTCGACCCGGCGAGGGTGGGTGCCTGGATCGACACCGAGGGCTTCCTCTACCGGGAGTTGACCGCCGAGGGCCGTTACGACGAGACGCGAGGTGGTCGGGCGCACGCGTTCGAGGGACGGTACTGGGTCCGGGGCGACCGGATCGGCTACCTCGAGGATCTCGGGTTCTGGGCGTTCGGGGAGTTCGACGGCGACACCCTCCACCACGCGGGTTGCACCCTGCGCCGTAAGCCGGCGGAGGGCGGAACCGACCGGTGACCCGTCAGGCCGATCTCGTCCTCGACGTCATCGTCAGGAGGGGTTGGCGGTAGCTGCCTGGGAACCTTCTGGCGGTGCGCGGCGGTGGCCGAGAACTCCGATGGCGTCGACGGGCCGCCAGACCAGGGAGGCACTCGCCGGGCACGCCCACGGCGGTTCCTCGACCGATCCGCGACGGCTCGTCCTCCCGCGGCGGTGCCGGCGGGACTCGCTCCGGGATCAGGCCGGGTCACGGCACCCGGGCTCGCGCGAAGTCCGGGCTTGGTCGGGTGATGTGCCGTCCAGGCGGTCGGCGTGGTCGCGGAACCAGTTCAGCATGAACCGGAGCGAGGCGATGCCGTAGTCGAGTGTGGCGCGCTGGTTGACCGCGACGTCGGCGAGCCCTTCGGGGACGTTCACCGTGTCGAGCTGCTCGTCGAGCCGTGAGAACTTCGCCAGGTCATGTTCGACGCGAGCCTCGATGCGGCGGAGGATGGCCACGCGTTCCGGGGGCTGCACGAGGCCGAGGAAGTAGAGCCGGGACAGCGCCGCGCTCTCCAGGTCTTTCCCGCACAACTCACCTGCCATCCAGGTGTGGAACTCCTGCCGGCCGGCCGCGGTCACCTGGTACGTCTTCTTGCCTCGGCCCCCGGCCTGGGTGCTGGCCACCTCGATGAGTCCTCGGGTGAGCAGGCTGTCGAGCGCACGTTTGATGCTGCCGGAGCTGGCGCTGTAGAAGAGCGCGACGCTGGCCTCGAATCCCTTGACGAGGCCGTAGTAGCTCTGCGGGGCGATCAGCAACAGCCCGAGGATGACGTGCGCCACGGCAGGGAGTCTAGCCCGTTTGACTCCCCCATACATGTCTATTAGACATATCTAAGAGACACGTCATCTCGCCCCGGGTCGACTACGAGGAGACCACCGTGACACCGCCGCTCGCCACGAGTCCCGCACCCGACAACTCGGTCGCCCCCGATGTCGCGGCGCGGCTGACCCGGCTGGTGCGGACCCTGGTCGCGCGGCGCCGGGTACACCACGTCAGCGCCGCGATCGAGACCGGCGACGGACTCCGTCGCTGGTCGACCGGCTGCGCCCCCGTCAGCGACGAGCCCCCGCCGCGTTCTGACAGCCCGTTCTTCGTCGCGAGCACCACCAAGCGCTTCCTCATCGCGCTCGTGCTCCAGGCGCACGAGCGCGGTGAACTCGAGCTGTCCGCGCCGATCGCCGACTACCTACCAGCGGAGGCCATCGCCGGGCTCCACGTGTTCCGCGGTACCGACCGGACGTCCGCGATCACGGTTCGCCATCTGGCGAGCCACACGTCCGGACTACCCGACTACTTCGAGAAGCGCCGCACAGGCCCGAGCCTGTACGACCACCTCCGCGCCGGCCGGGACCAGGCGTGGACGTTCGAGGACGTGCTGCGGATCGTCCGGGAGCAGCAGCACCCCCATTTCGCGCCCCAGGACCTGTCGGCGTCCCGGCAGAAGGCGCGCTACTCCGACACCGGCTTCCAACTGCTCATCCGCATCCTGGAGGCGGTGACCGGACGGTCGTTCGCCGACCTGCTGGCGGAACGGATCACCACCCCGCTCCGCCTCACCCGCACGTGGCTCCCCGGCCACCCCCGGCTGGACACGCACACGGGACCGCCGCTGCCGCTCCACTCCGGACAACGCCGCGTCGAAGTGCCCTCGCTGATCGAGTCCAGCAACGATCTGATCAGCACCACCGGCGATCTCCTCACCTTCCAACGGGCCCTGCTGGCCGGGGAGGTCCTCGACCGCCCACGCTCCGTGGAACTGCTCACCGAGCGGCGAAACCGGCTGCGCAACATCCCGATCCTGCGGTACGGGCTCGGCACCATGGTCTACACGGTGGGGCGCCTGATGTCGGCGGGGCGGCCGCCCCTCACTCTCGTGGGTCACTCGGGAGCCACGGGGACGTGGTTGTTCCACTGCCCGCAACTCGACCTCCACCTGGCCGGCACCGTCGACCAGGTCTCCGGACAGGCCCTCCCCTTCCAGCTCATGGCGCGGATGCTGCACATCTGGCGAGGATGACCAGCGCACTGGCAGCGGAGGAACGCGTCACCCTTTCGACCGGTTCACCGGAACGAGCCCCTCGGTCAGAGGCGGGTTGACCGTCCGAGGGTTGCTCGGCCAGTGCCCGCCGAGCCCGGAGCACCGGGCGGACCTCGGAACGACATGCCCCGCTGCCGCACCGGGTGCTCCCCCACCTCACGGGCCGGGGCCGTGGCAGGTTCCCCACCATGTACGGCCGCGACCCAGTCCTCGTTGCCGAGCGCACCGCCCGTCCCGGGACCTCGCAGCAGCCACACCCGCACCGAGCCTCGAAGGCACCAGGTCGGCCGGCTTCCTCGGCCCAGCCACGTTCGGGCCGAACCCGCTCGCGGGGCCGGGTCACGTGTGCGCCGTCGCCAACACCGCCGCTCCGGATGCCGTCGAGGTCGGCAGACGTCGGCACCGGGCGTCCCGCCAGGTGCCGACGCACCCTGCCTGGTACTCGCCCGCTCCCCAGCCGGGAGTGGGCAGGGCAGGACTCCTGGTACCCGGGGAGGCGGCTTCAAGCACTGCCTCCCCGGGCCGGCGCAGAGGTTGCACCAACACGGGCAGGGGATCAACGGGCTGACCACCCGTCGCCTGCTGCTCGCGACCAACCACGAACCCGGTTGATCGCGCCGGGATGACCAGGTCGGAGGCGAGCGGTCAGGTCGTCCGTGCCGGTCGGGCGAGCACGAGGGTAAGGGGTGGCTGGCCGACGTCGACGAAACGGATGTCGGTGTACCCGGCGTCGCCGCACACACGCCGGTAGTCGCTCTCGCCGTGCGCGTCACCGGCTGTGGTGGCGACGAGCATCTGGACACCGAAAGCCGCTCCGACCGGGCCGTGGTCGCGGAGCCAGGAGGCAATGGCCACCTGGCCGTCGGGAGCGAGCACGTCGCGCAGTCTGCTGAGGAGATCGCGGACCTGACCGAGCGGGAGGAGGTTCGTGAGGTTGCCGCACAGGACCAGATCGAAGGGCCCCGGCGCCAAGTCGGTTCGTGCGTCGGCCGCGACGAGTTCGACGCCCGCAGCGGTGCAGCGACCGTCCGCCCGAGCGAGCTCGATGACCCCGGGAAGGTCCTGCATCGTGGTCGTACAGCCGCGCCGGGCGAACTCCCGGGCGTAGGCGCCGTGCCCACCGCCGAGGTCCAGCACACGTGGTCCGCCCCGATCACCGGTTGCTGGCCGCCGCGTGTTCAGGCAGGTGTCCACGACGGGGTTGACGAAAGGGTGACCGGCGGATTCCAGGAGGGCCAGCCCGGTCGCCGGGTCCGTCGCGGGCGGGGTGTCCGGCGCCGTGGCCTGCCGGTCGTAGACCCGGCGGGGCACGAGCGCGGCCCACCGTCGAATCCACACCCCGTGCTGGGCCAGCGCCGCGCGCTCGTGCGGCTTCGGCCGGCGCGGGCCCGGGGAGAAAACGCCGCGTTCGTCGACGGTGACGTAGTGCCATCCGGCGAGGACGAACAGGATCGCCCGGACTGCGTCGGGGTCCAGGTCCCGCGCGTCAGCGATGTCCGCTGCCGACGCGGGAAGTTCGTCGAGGATGCCGGTGGTGTGCGCCGTTTCGTAGCAGAGGGCGAGACGCCAGTCGATGAGTTCGTCCGGGGAGGCGAGCGCGGTGAGGTGCTGCGTCGATGGTGGCTCGTGCGTCACTCTGATCGGTCCTTCCGCTAGGGCCCCTGGGGTCGGGCACGCCCTGGTGTCGCTGGGCGAGGACCTCGGTCCTGCACTGCCTCGCTGGCACGTCCCCTCACGTACCCGTGGCGTGCCAGCGAGGCGGGCCACGGGTGTCCCGACGGTCGCCGGCGGCCAGAGGGGGCCGCAGCCCGGCACGGGCGGAGTTGGCTTCGAGAACCGGCCGATCCCTCGGCGCCCTCGTCGTGCGCCCCCTCGCCCGCAGCCCACCGGACGCGCTCAATCAGCAATCATAATCATTTTCATCTTGAGGTGGTGTGCGAAGTCCGTCGGAACACAGGAGGTCCCGGGGGGACCGGGCAGGCCACCAGGGCGAGACGCGGGACGAACAGCAGCAAACACGTCGAGGACGGCCCACGCGAAAACGATCGGAAGCAGCCTGAACCTGCAGGGAATCACGTCTGATAGCGCCCGCTGGCTCCCGAGTGAACCCACGATCCCCGATGAGGATCTCCAGATCGCTCCGGCGATGTGGCACGGGCTGAACTCCCTGCGACAGCTCGCCCGGAACCTACTCCAACCACACTCCCTCGACTCTCACCGACTGAGGGCACCTCGACACCCTGGACTAGGTCGCCCCCCGGTAGTCGCGCAGCAGGCGGTTGAACATCCGCAGCTTGTCCACGGCGTCCTCGGGTATCGGGTCCGGGTGGAAGTGCATGATCTTGTTCCGGATGGCCCGGATCTCGTTCAACCGCGCGATGAAGGTGGCCCGGTCCAACGGCCAGCCCAACCTCCGCCACATCGCGTCGTGCTCCAGAACCCGCTGGTAGTCGCCGATGGTGAGCCGGTCGAAGCTCCCGATCGGCCGGCCGCAGATCGAGCGGACGGTCTCGATGTCGAAGTTGCGCTGCAGGACCCAGCGCAGCGTTTGGTCCAGTTCGCCCAGCTGGAAGAACGGGGTGGCCATCTCGCCGTAACGGTGGGCCACGTCAGCCGTGGTGACGATCCCCTTGATCGCCTTCGTCTCGTCCAGGACGAACACGAAGTCGCGCTTCTGCAGTACGGGAAGGATCTCGAAGAGGTCGCGGTCATAGGGGACGACCTCCACCTGTGGGTCGATCGCGTCGGCGACGCTGGCGTCGGGCTTGCGTTGCAGGGCGCGTGCGATCGAACGCCACGTCACGGCTCCGCGCAGGTTGCGGGTGCCGTTGAGGACGGCCAACTGGGAGTAGTCGTTGAGGGTCATCTTCGTGATCGCCTCGACCAGCGCACCGTCGGGCTTGACGAACTCCACGCCGGCCAGCGGCGACAGGTTGCCCACCGTGAGGCGGACGTTCAGGTCGTCGTCACCCTCGTCCTCGTCGACGATCCGGATGTCGTTGCCCCCGGCACCCTCCGCCGTGAGGCTCCCCTCCGCGCCGTCGGGTGGAACGGTCAGGGCGACCACAGTGTCGAGCGTCACCGCGCGGAAGCTCGGCGAGGTCACCAACCCGTGGTTGGCCAGGTCCGCTTCGATCTGGCTCACCTGGTCGCCCCGGTCCTCGGCTCCCCAGTACGTCAGGAGTTCACGGACGGTGACGCGTTCCGGTTCGCGCGCCTCGGCGCGCTGACGGGCCTGTCGCAGGCGCTCATGGACGCTCTGCCGCGCGGTGTCCCGATGGGGTCGGTTAGCTTCGCTGAGCGCCTGGTCGAGCAGCTCCTGGCGTACCGCGTCCAGCAGTCGGTCCTGGTCGACGACCAACCACACCCGCCAGCCGTCGACCGCTCGCATCCCCGCTGCCACCATGGCCGCCCTGGAGGGCGAACGGAACTCCTCACCGTCGGCGTCGAGCCGGATGCGGCCCTTCTCGGTGACCGTCGCGTGGTGGGTCTCTCCGATCCGGTTACGGTTGAACCGGAGCTTCGCGCCAATCTGGAGGAGGCCCGCCTCCACCAGGTCGGCGACCGTGACGCGGCGGCCGTCGATGAGGTACTTGGCTCTGCCGCCGGTGCCGCCACGGCCCAATTCCACCTGTGCGGTCACTGGCGCCTCACCACTTCCTCAGCCCGGCGAACTTGCGACGGGCACCGATCGCCTGCTTGAGCACCCTGCTCCTGAGTTCGGCTTTGGACAGGCGGTTCACGCGGGTGAGCCGCAACTCAGCGGCGACAGCCAGCAGTCCCTCCCGGCCCAACCCCTGGGAGTCGAGGTAGGCGGCTCCTTCCGCTTCCGTCTCGGTCCCACGAAGCCGAGTCGCGATGGCTGCCGCGTCGACCTCGCCGGTCGGCACCGGGGTCGACGACCCGGGTACGGTGGGAGCGTGGCGCTGTCCGCCCCGGGTACCTGTTGGTTGATCGGCGGCTGGTGTGCCCGGGTGCGCGGCGTCCGTGTCGGCCCGCTCTGGACCACCGCTGGCGAGGAGGGTGACGAGCGCGGGGCGCGTGAGCCTGCTGTAGCGCGTCAGACCGCTCAGTTTGGCCACCGCACGGAGTTCCTTCACCTGGAGTCGCAAGGTGTCCAAGTAGGCCCGCCGTTCCTCCTCCGAGGTCAAGGTGGAAAGGGTCGACGTCACGTGACTCGGGTCGTCGGGCGGCAGGACGTCGCCATCGGGAGGGCTGGTAGCGGGAGTTCCTCGTTGTGCCGCGTCAACGCGGGTTCCCTCGCCGCCAGTGGTGGTGAGCCGGGTCGTGCCAGCAATGAGGGCGTCAAGCGCGGCCTCGTCCTGGTCCGCCAGGAATTCGTTCCACCGGGCGTTCAGGGCGATGAGTTTCCGCAGCTCGTTCACGAATCACCAGCCGGGGACAGCGCGAGCGCGCCGAACACCTCGTCGGCCAACGCGTCGAACTCCTTGACGACGTCGTCCTTGTCCCTCACGCGCAGCATCGCGGGCACTCCGCTCTCCCCCGCGGCACTGAAGTGGCGAGGGCTGTTCCGGATCTTGCTCTTCAGTACGGACACCTGGGAGTTGACTTCCACTTCCTCAACATAGGTCTGCTGGGCCGCGGTCACCTGTTGCGAGTAGATCTGCACCATGGTGAACACAACCCCCAGGATTGCCGGGTCGATCGGGCGGTGCGCATCCCCACCACGGTGGTTGGCGAATTCGTTGAACTGTTCCACCAGCATGGAGCAGTTGCCGACGAGGTAGTCGAGCCCCAGTGTCGACAGGTAGTCCGCTTTCGCTGGCACGAGGATGTGCTCGCTGGCGACGATGGCGGTCTTGGTGACGAGGCCGAAGTTCGGCGCGCAGTCGATGAGGACGAGGTCGTACTGGTCGAAGTGGTCGTCCTCGAGCGCGCGCCGCAGGCAGCCGTGCAGGTCGAGGAACTTCCGCTGCGTCCCGCCCAGGGTGGTGTTCCCGCCGAGGAGGGCGGCGAGCTGGAGATCGATGTCGATGAGACCGAGGTGCGAGGAGATCACGTCGAGGCGGCCGGTACCGCCCAGTGCCTTGTTGACCCGTTGCGGAGTGAGCGTGAGATCCGCCAACGGGATGTCCCGCCCTGGCATGTCACCCTCGTACCACTGCTTGATCGTGCACGTATCCTTGATCTTGCCCTGCCACTCGTCGATCGAGAAGAACGAGAAGGTCAAGTTGGTCTGCGGATCGAGATCGACGAGCAGCACGCGCAGTCCCCGGCTCGCGGCGATCGCACCGAGATTGGCGGTGAGGGTTGTCTTCCCCACTCCGCCCTTGTAGTTCATCACAGCTACGGTCCGCATCAGTTCCGCATGCTCCTCACGCTCGACGGTACGGGGAACGCTGCTCGAGATCTCCTGGCGATCTGGCTCGGTGACCTTCCCAGAGCCCCTGTTCGAAGGACAACCGACCGATGACCCTGATCGGCCAAACGCACTCCGGCTGATCGTCCGTTTGTCGTATTCGGACTCTGATCCTTGAACTCCGGGCCATGCGTGCCCGTATCGGTGGCGGATTCTAGCCAATCCGATCCGGTTCGCCGCCGCCGGTATCGCGCCGACCGCGGCGCGGGACGGCACCGCGTCGTCGTCCTGGGAACGACGTCCACGTGTGTGGCCCCGGGAATCTTCCTCTCCGTCGTTCCCCGCTCATCCCGCCCGGGGCGGTTGTTCCACCAGCGACGCGGGCGGGCACTGGCTGGTCCCTGGAAACCCACCAGGTCACGCGCCAGGGCGCCGATCAGGGTCACCCTGTCACGGAACGCTGGGCGAATTCGCCCACGCACCCGGGCCAGGCTTCTCCACGTCCAGGCTGTGGACGGGACGGGCAGGGAATGACCCATCACGTCCCGGCGGGCCCGGCCGACTCCTGGTCCTGCCATGCTGTCAACCTGGGGAGAGGAGGGGGTCCGGCGGGGCGTCGCACCGGCCGTTCGCCGCGATGCGGCCCCCGCAACGCTTCCGCCGGGAGCGTGGTGGAAGCAAGGGCCCGCCCGACCCACCCGCTCGCCTCCCCTCCGTGCTCGCCACGAGGGAAGGTGCCGGATCGGTACGTGCAGGTGTCACCGCACCGCGTCGCCGGAGCAGCACGACCACCTGATCCGCCGTGACGCGGTCCGCGCGTCCACGGGGACCTACCCGGTCGCCGCGTGTTCGGCTATAGCACCTGGCGCGCACCGATCAAGGAGAGGAGCCGCGACTTCTCGTAGCTCTCACTCCCCGGGGCGGCGGTGTAGAGGAGGGGGCTGAGGGACTGGTCCGGGCCGAGAAGTGTCTGCCAGGTCAGTTCCAGGGCGCCGACCTTCGGGTGCACGTAGCGTCGGGCGACGCCGTTGTAGTGCACCCCGATTTCGCATGTTGCCAGCCGGCGCGGAATTCGCCGCTCCGGGAGAGCAGGCATTCCCTCAGGTGAGCGGCTCGTGATCCGGGGCCCTCGGAGTATGACCAGCGCGCGGAGACCCGAGGCGAAAGACGCGGGAGTGCAGCGCCTGGTCGTCGGGGGTGGTCCGGCTCCTACCCGTCCGAGTCGGCTGGCCGGGGTCTGACAGCCGTCGTACGGCGAGCCCCACCAGCGGTCGGGGGCGAGATCAGGGGCGGCCACCGAGCGCCACGAGGAGGTCAATGGCGGGAGCGGCCACCGCCGAGCGGTCACCTCGGTGTGCCGCCGGGTGGTGTCCGGTCAGGCGCTCGTCCTGGGCAGTGGTCGGGGTTGGGCCCGAACACGGCCGGTGACTGAACGAGAGGGGTCGTGACGGGTTGTGGCGCCGTGGACGGGCGTGGTCGTGGTGGGTGGTACCTCCACCGGCGCGGGCAGGTCGGTGAGCGGGCAGGGCGTTCCGCACCAGCGACCGCACCCCCGCCCCGGGGCCGTCAGCGCTGGAGGGTGCTGCGGCTGGAGCAGGGGATGCGGAGTGTCGATGAGCGAGCGGAGGCAACGGCCGTCGGAGGTGGTCACCCGGCGCCGAGAGCGATCGTGGCGCGGTACACCGGGAGCAGCCGGACGTCGTCGACGCGGAGGGTGACCTCCGTCGGGCGGAGGTCGTCGCGGACGTGGACCGCGGCCGAGGGGTCGAACGGCAGCAGGCGCAGGACGAGTTGGGCGCCGTGGCGCAGGGCCTCGCGATGCCGGACCAGGTCGACCTCCCAGGACGCCCCATTCCAGAACTGGTCGGCGACCAGGGTCCCGTCGAGTTCGGCCCGCGCCGCGTCGCCGACCCAGTCGAGTCGCAACAGCAGCCGGTGGGCGCCGGTGAAGGCGTTCTCGTCGAGGTCGACGCGGTAGTTGGCGGCCGTGGCGTAGTCGTCGTCCCGGGGGGCGGCGGCGCGTCGCAACGGCCCGCCCAGGCGGTGGGGGGCCGGCGCGGTGGCCGCCGCCAGTTCGACCAGCCGCACCTCGGGGGCCTCCGCTGGGGCGTCGACCTCGAGGCGGGCGAAGATCCCGAGGACGCAGCCCGACCGAAGCGTCAACGGCGGGGCCGCGTCCGCCACCTCCGGTGCGGCGGCGGGATCCGGCGCCGGATGGATGAGCAGTGACCCGCCGCCGGGTCCGCATTCGAGGTGGAGGTGCTCGCCGTCGGGCACGACGTGGACGCCGTCCCCGACCACGAGGCGCCGCGCGCCCCACAGGTCACCGATCGCGGTGCGACGCGCGGTGTCCTCGTCGAGCACCAGCACCCGCAGCGGGCCGAGGTCGACCAGCGCCTCGGGGCCCGGTTCGGGAACGCGGATCCGGGTGCGGCCGGCCCCGAGGTCGTCCACGGTGGTGTGGGCGCTCTCGACCCGGGTCGCGTCGATGCCGGAGACGACGAGTTCGACCGGGATCCCGGCGGTGCGGCTCAGGACCACGAGGTCATCCAGTGCGGTCACGAGTTGGGCGGTGGCGGATTCCAGTACCGCGCCGCCGGGCAGCGGCCAGCGGAACGGCCACGCGAAGTACGCGCCGGTGGGGATGTCGACGGGTTCGCTGGGCAGTTCCAGGGGGTTGTCGGGGCCGAGGAGGCGGAACTGGACGTCGTCGTGCGCGGTGGGGGCCTCGCCGCCAGGTTGGTGGGTGTTGACGAAGACCATCCCGGAGGTCCCGTCCGTGCGGACGGCCCACCGCAGGGTGTCCCGGTCGTCGAGGTCACGCGGGGTCTGGTCGGGTTCGACGAACCGCATCGGCGCGAGGCGGCGGCCGGCGGCCGCCAGGAGGTGGTGTTGCAACCGGAGGGCTCCGTAGGTGGGGCGGACCTGCCCGTGCTCCCCCAGCGGAGCCTGGAAGTCGTAGCTGACGACGGGCAGGTCGTTGGGGTACCCGGTCTCCAGCGACTCCTGCATGGTCGTCGCGGCGTCCGTGACGTGGGTACCGCCGTGGTACATGTAGTAGCCCTGCCAGGAGGAACCGGAACCGATCTTGGTCAGCGCGAGGGCGGCGATGTCGTCCGGTTCGACCAGCGGGCGGCGGTGGTAGGTCGGCTGGACTCCGCCGCCGAGTTCGCAGGTGGCGAACGGGTAGCGGTCGAGGGCAGGGCCGGTGCCGGCGGTGGGCTCGCGACGCAGGTCGGCGCCCACGGTGTGGTCGTCCCGCAGCTCGGTGAAGAAGAAGTGCCGGCGCGCGTGGCGGGCCCAGCCGGGGTGGGCGTCGTCCCAGGGGGCCTCCGGGTAGCCGGCGTAGAGCGGGAGGAACTCGTCCTCGGGGAGCTCGGCGGGGCCCCAGGCGGTGGCGGTCCACAGTGCGGGGGTGATGCCGGCGTCCCGGGCGAGGTGTTTGAGCGTGCGCAGGTGTTCCGGTTGGTCGTGGAGTTCGTTCTCGATCTGGACGGCCACGATTGGGCCGCCCTCGGCGTGGTAGAGGCCGGCCAGTTCCCGGCCGATCCGCGTGTAGTAGGGGCGGACCAGGTCGAGGTAGGCGGGGTCGTCGGTGCGGGTGCGGGTGCCCGAGCGCACGACCCAGTCGGGGAACCCGCCGTAGCGTGCCTCGCCGTGCGCCCAGGGTCCGATGCGCACCACCACGTCCATGCCGCACTCGCCGACCAACCGCACGAAGGAGCGGAGATCCCGGTCGCCGTCGAACCGGAACTCCCCCCGGTGCTCCTCGTGGTGGTGCCAGAACAGGTAGGTCGCGGCGACGGTGACACCGCCGGCGCGCATGCTGAGCAGCCGTTCCCGCCAGGTCGACCGGGGACAGCGGGTGAAGTGGATCTCGCCCATGACGGGGAACCAGGGGCGCCCGCCGCGCAGGAGGTGGGTGCTGGTGGCGGTGATCCGGTCTGGCGTCCCGTCGGGCTCGCCCATTCGGAGATGGCCGGTCAGCGGTGTCACAACCGGGCGTAGCGACAGTGTCCGCACCTTGGCCTCCTCGCCCTGGTTCCGGGCCTGGTTCCCAGGTCCGGCCGCCTGCCCTCCGACAGACGCGGCAGGACGGTAAACCATAAATTCCTAAGAGTGAAGCCGTGCTGGGGTGCCGGCGGGCAGTCCGGCCGACGTCGGCCATCGCGGGGGCGTTCCGCCGCACCTGGCCCCCGTCGTGTGCCAGTGCCCACCGCCGGTAGGCCCTCGGCGGTGTAGGACGCCGGTGCGTGGGGGTGATCACGAGCGGCGGTCGCCGCTCCGGAACGTCTTCGCCCCCCAGGAGGCCTGACGGAGGAGGTCCGAGGTTCAGGAGGGTGGCTCCCCGTTCGCGGTACCGGTTCCGGCGCCTACCGGCACAGGGGCACCGGATCGCGGACCTCGGGGCGGATCCGCTCGGCGCGCCCGGGCGGGGATCACCCCGAGACGCGGTGACGTCCCCGACCGCTGGCACCCGACGGGTGGTGGCGGGTGGGGAGGTCAGACGGGCCTGTCGGGGACCAGGGCCAGGCTGATGATGTGGCGCGCGCGGCCGTCACCAGGGGCGGTGCGGGTACGGCGTTCCACCGCGGCCTCGATCTCCTCGACGAGTTCGGTGAACTCCTCGTCGGTGACCCAGACGATGCCCTGCCGGTAGAGCACGTTGTCCCGGGCGGGTTCGGTGTCCTCGCGGGAGAGGTAGCGGTCGAAGTCGGCCAGCATCGCTCCGGTGAAGACGGTGAACGCCCGGCGGTGGTCGTCCTTGGTCATGGTGTCGCGGGCGTCGTCGTCGACGAGGGCCTTGTCCTGGCGGACCCGGTAGCTGCGTTCGACGGTGCCGCGCACGGGCCTCTCCCGCACCACCTCCAGGATCTCGGCCTGGGCCAGCGCGGCGACGTGCCGGTACATGGTGGCCGCCGGTACGTCGGGCAGCCGGTCACGGAGTTGCCCGGTGGTCAGCTCGCCAGCCCCCAACAGGGTCTGCAGGATGCGCAGCCGGACGGGGTGGAGGAGGAGGTCCGCGGTTGCCATGAGCCCATGATCTCACACCTGATAACGTTCTCACATCTGAGAACATTGTGGATGGAGTGAAACGTTGCCCGACCTCGACATGACGGTCACCACGGACGACGGGGCTGCCCTGGCCGGCACGCTGACCCTGCCCGCCGGCCCCGGGCCGCACCCCGCCGTCCTGCTGCTGCACGGTTCCGGCCCCCTGGACCGCGACGGCAACACCCCGAAGCTTCCGACGAACCTCGGCCCGGCCCTGGCCTCGGCGCTCGCGGCGAACGGGATCGCGACGCTGCGCTACGACCGGCGTGGCGCCGGCCGCACGCCCGGCGTCTGGCAGGCCGCCGGGTTCACCGGCAAC